>JBGSWI010000039.1:0-3856 GCA_041752515.1 Leptolyngbyaceae cyanobacterium
TTCAACTTCTCGTAACCGTTCGCCTAACTCCTCAAGGCTTTCTTTGATTGCAATCGCGCTGACTCCAGCCATCATTAGACCTCATCTCTACATCCCTCAGTTTATCTGATCCGTAACTACCTTAATTTAAATTGGTATGAGTAGGAGAGCGCCCAGAGGATTAATGGTGCGGGCAGTAGTTGAGAAGCGATCGCTGGTCTCGAAAGCACTCAGGAGGTTGAATCGGCATCGCGTAAAAAAGCTAGTCTCGCTTCAACAATGGTGCTGCGTGCAACAAGGTTTGGGTATAAAGATGCTGAGGATTAGAGAAAATATCGTGGGTTTGCCCCAGTTCGACGATTTTTCCGGCTTGCATGACGGCAATGCGATCGCAAAAATAGCGCGCCACCGAAAGATCGTGGGTAATAAATAGATAGGTCAGGTGAAAATCGTGTTTCAATTCCTGCATCAAATCCAACACCTGCGACTGCACCGTGGCATCTAGCATACTCACGGGTTCATCGCAAATCACCAGTTGGGGGCGGGTGATCAGGGCACGGGCGATCGCCACCCGCTGCTGTTGCCCCCCTGAAAGCTCCGATGGATAGCAGGAGTAATACGTTGCGGCGGGAGTGAGTTGCACCCGTTCGAGCATCTCCAGCACCTTTTTTTTTGCAGCGATCGGCGTGGCTAATTGATGAATCAGTAGCGGGTCAGCGATACTTTGTCCCACCGTCATCTTCGGATTGAGGCAGGCACGCGGATCTTGGAAGATCATTTGCATATCTCGTCGCTGCCGCTGCATGGCAACGCGGGCTAAGTCGGGCAGGTTACATCCTAAAAACTCGACTCTGCCAGACGTGGGGCGCACAAGCTGCAAAATAGTGCGTGAGAGAGTACTTTTGCCACAGCCCGATTCTCCCACTAATCCCAAAGTTTCGCCGGGATAAATCTCCAGGGTAATGTCGTCTACCGCTTTCAAAGTTTGCTCTTGACCGGAAAGCCATCGGGCGAACAGATTGGATTCTAGACTGTAGTGTTTCTTGAGATTTTGAAGACGGAGAAGCGGCGGGGATGGGGGGATGGGAGTGTCGATCGCTTGCACGTGTAAAGCCGCATTCAACAGCGATCGCGTGTAGTCATGCTGAGGATGGGTCAATACCAATGGACTAGCGCCCGTTTCAACAAATTTCCCGGTGTGCATAATCGCAATGCGATCGCAGTATTCTCCAACTAGCGCCAGATCGTGAGAAATCAGCAGCAGCGCCATATCCCGCTCGCTACACAGGCGCGTTAGCTCCTGCAAGATTTGGGCAGAGACCGTCACATCTAGGCTGGTGGTGGGTTCATCTGCCACAATTAATTTGGGATTGAGTAGCAGCGCCAGGGCGATCGCCACCCGTTGCCGCATCCCGCCGCTAAACTCATGGGGATATTGCGCCCAGCGATTAGCCGGAATCTTCACCGCTTCGAGCACGGCGATCGCCCGATCTTTTGCCTGCGATCGCGATAAGTTTGGCTGGTGAGCTTGCAGCGTTTCTACACAGTGATCTCCAATGGTCATCAGCGCATCTAGCCGCGTCATCGGGTCTTGAAACACCAATGCCACCGATTCTCCTCGAAAGCGACGTAATGCCGCTGGCGCAAGGTCTAACACCGATTGTCCAGCAAACTGAATGCGACCTTGAGTGACACTTCCTGCGGGTAATAGCCGCAGCAGCGCCCGCCCCAGCGTCGATTTGCCGCAGCCCGACTCGCCCACCAACCCCAAGCGATCGCCTGCCCGCAATTCAAAAGAAACCCCATCCACTGACCAAATCGGCTGGTTCTTAGCGATGCCCAGTTGTCCTTGTCGCGGGGGATAGGCAATTTTCAGTTGGTCAACCTGGAGTACGGGATCAGTCATATCGGTATTTGGACTTAGTGCAGAGTGTTTGAGTGTAGCCGTATCCGGCATTCCAGAAACGGGATTCAGGTTGCAGCTACTTTACCCGTTACCCGACGTTTCAATCTTTCCCCTTTGCCATTTTTCATATAGCCCTGGCGACTATTCACGAAACGTTATTTTCCCTTTACTGCTTGCAGCAATTCTTCTGGCTGATGAATCAAAAAATCGGGATTTTCGGCTGCCAGCGCTTGACTGGAGTTAAACCCCCAGGTGACTGAGATAATTGGGATACCGATTTTTCGGGCGGCTTCAATGTCGCGGGTTTCGTCGCCCACATAAATTAGGTCTGGCAGGTTTAGCCGCTTCCGTTTGACCACGCGCCGGATTACTTTGTCTTTGCCAAAGAGCGCTAAGCCAGATTCTACAAAGTCAAAGATATTTAACAAGTTTTGAGCGATGAGAAATGCGGCTACATTTTCACGAGAATTGGATGTGACAATGCCTAAGCGATCGCCCCGTTGTTGCAGCGATCGCAGCACTGGCTCCATACCCGGAAATGTTTGCAAATGGGGAATTTCGCGGCTTAACTCTTTTCGCAACCGGCGCACCAAAAAAGGAACTTTTAGAGGAGACAGCTTCGATTGTTTAATGATCTCCTTGGAACTAAGGTTTTTGAGTTGAGTAATATCATCGGCTCGTGTCACAGGATAACCAAACTCAGCAGCCAACTTATTACTGATTTGCCAAACCGCTTCAAAAGAGTCTGCGATCGTTCCATCAAAGTCAAAAATGATTACTTTCACGACTGGGAAAAGTGCATGGAACATCTAAGCAAGGCGATTAAGCCCACTTTAGTAACGTAATTAAAATAACGCAATTACAACAACGACCTAGCAAATCGTCTTGAATCGAAGACCTCTAATACATCTAGTCCATCGGATTAACCCTTTAGCATCCGAACCTCATAAATTTGTTATGAATCTTTGATGAGCCTTCCTTATGAAGGATATTCACCTTAAAAAAGTTAGTTATGATACAGAAAGAAAGTAAAACGTTCATCTCATCTGGTGATTCACATCACACAAACTTGGTTCAGATGAGACGGAAGTAGGGACTCTTCCCGAAGGAACGCGCCTCCCTAACCCTAGGAAATTATTCTTTGCGAGGCGAACCATGAAACTTATTTATCGCGGCGACAGTTATGAATATAACCCCGCTTCCCTAGAAGTGAGAGACGTTGACGCTCTAAGGCATTACCAAAATGCTCACCAACGCTGTCAAACATTGGTAGAGTCAAACTACCCCATGATTTATCGCGGAACCGCTTATACCACTGCTCAAATAGCTCAGTCGTTGGCTTCGGCACCTACTTCTGGTACTCCTCAACTGCTGACTTATCGAGGAACGCAATATGTCAGAAATGCAAACGGAATAGTGGAATTTGTCCGATCTGAGCAGGCATCGCTGGCTCCTAAAGCAATTACTTCTGACTTTTTGAAGACAACTACCGTTCATCACGAAAACTTGCGCCGTAGTTTAGAGCGTCGGCTTGAAGTTGCCAAGGGGCAGGGAAACCAAAATCTAGTGAGCCAATTAGAAGCCGAATCTAAGCAGCTTGCTCTTTAGTAGATAAACCTTGCAAAAAGTAGATAGATCGTGTAAAGGCTTTTTGCTGATTAAGCTTCTACACGATCAAACAGAAATCGTCTGACCAAAAGAATGGGATTCAAGCCCCGCTCCTTTAGGACAGCTTTTTGATAGACTGTTGCTAGAGCAAACCTCTTCTCCCTCTGGACTCAAGACACGTTGAACGGCACAAGCCACTACAGCTACGGTGAGAGTAGGCGCAGAGAACGCTGTAAGGGCAATGGTCTAAAATCCAACCTGGAAGCAAAAAACAGTTAATTGCATTGTGGCTTGAATCAGTCGCGGAAGGACATTCTGAGACTTAAAACGGACGATGAGGGCAGGTAAGACTGGTTCGCCAGC
>JBGSWI010000040.1:0-11559 GCA_041752515.1 Leptolyngbyaceae cyanobacterium
ATACGATCGCGAAAACCAGTCATTTCGCAAAGCTTCGCTACGCCCGATGCAGTACGCCGCATTCTTGCAGCCTACCCTTTACCTGATCGTTAACCTGGCGATGGCAGCCGTTCTCTGGTTTGGCGGCGTTTATGTCACCCAAGATAGGGTGACGGTGGGTGAAATTGTCGCGTTTACCCAATATCTGACGACAATTCTGGTGCCGCTGATTATCTTGGCGATCACCATCCCCCAAGTGACGGCAGCAGAAGCCTCCGCCGAGCGGATGTTTGTGGTGATGGATGAAGTGCCTACTGTGCCTGATTCTGTGCACCCAATGGAGCCTGCCCCAGACCAAACCCAGGGGCGCATCGTCTTTGAAAATGTTGACTTCAGCTATCCCAGTAAAGACGGGCAAACCCCCACAGCGGTACTCAAAAACATTAATCTCACGATCGAACCCGGTCAGACTGTGGCGTTTCTGGGCGCGACTGGCTCCGGTAAATCCACCCTGATCAACCTGATTCCTCGCTTTTACGATGTCACCAGCGGACGCATCACCCTCGACGGGGTAGACGTGCGCCAGATTCCCCTGGAAGAGTTGCACGACAGGGTGGGCATTGCCCTACAGGAATCGGTGCTATTCAGCGGCAAAATTCGCGACAACGTTTGTTATGGGCGACCCGATGCGACTGAAGACGAGATGGTTGAGTCGGCGCAGGCAGCCGATGCTCACAGCTTTGTCAGCAGCATTCCAGAGGGCTACGATGCACTCGTTGCTCGGCGGGGAGCCAATTTTTCTGGCGGTCAGCGGCAGCGTCTTTCCATTGCACGAGCGATCGCGGTACGACCCAAAATTTTGATTCTCGACGACAGCACCAGCGCCTTGGACATGGCAACAGAAGCACGGGTGCAGGATGCGATTAAGGGCTTGATGAAGCAAACAACCACGCTGTTTGTGGCGCAACGCATCAGCACCGTGATTACCGCAGACCAAATTTTTCTGATGGAGGCAGGCGAGATTATTGCCACCGGCAACCATGAGCAACTACTCCGTATCAGTCCGCTGTATCAAGAAATTTGCCAGTCTCAATTGGGAGGAGTGCCCGCATGAAGCCATTTATTCGCCGTAAAGTTCGCTCTAAGACCACAGAAGCCACCCCACCAACCAACCGACTTCGCACCTTGGGTCGCCTATTAGCCTACGTGACTCGCTATACCGGGGCGATCGTTCTGGTGATTCTGCTGCTGCTGGTGGGCACGATATTGAACCTGGTGGTGCCCTTTTTACTAGGAGAAGGAATCAACAACCTCAGCGGTTCCCGCGATCTGAATGCCCTCTGGCAGACCGTTATTTGGATGGCATTGGCGGCGCTGGGCAGTTGGCTGGCAATGATGCTACAAGGGCAGATTTTAGCGACGGTTTCACAGAAAGCGATGTATGACCTGCGCCGCGAACTGTTTGAACACATGATGACCCTATCGCTGACGTTTTTCGATCGCCGTCCGATTGGCGAATTGATGAGTGGCGTGACCAACGACACTGAGGTGATTGCGCTGTTTTTCCGCAGTGGACTGGGCGTTCTGTTGAGCGACAGCTTGAAAATTGTCTTCATCATTGTGGCAATGGTCTTGCTGAACTGGAAGCTGGCGATCGCGGCACTGGTAATTGCGCCCTTGGTTCTGGCGTTTATGGCGTTTATCGGTCAGGCATCGGGTCCTGCCTTTGCCACACTGCAAGCGGAGGCGAGTGAACTTAACGGCTTAATGGAAGAAACCGTCAGCGGTGAGAAAGTGGTGATTGCCTACGATCGCCAGGAAGAAGCGATCAATAACTTTAAGGAAATCAGCCTTGCAGCTAGGGATGCTGGGATTAAAGCCCAGTTTGTGGCGTTGCTCAGTCGCCCCATTACCCAGGTGTTAACCAACCTGGATGTGGCGCTGGTGGCGTTGGTGGGCGGTTTGCTGACCCTGCGCGGCGAAGCTGATGTAGGGACGGTCTCGACCTTTCTGCAATACACTCGGCAATTTTCCATTCCCATCACTAATATTGCCAATACCTTGGGGGATCTGCTGGCAGCGATCGCGGCGGCTGAGCGAATTTTCCTCACGTTGGATGAGAAACCCGTGATCACCGACAAACCCAACGCGGTGACTATGCCGCCCATTCAAGGTCATGTAGAGTTCAAGAACGTGGATTTCAGCTATGTTCCGGGCAGACCGATTCTGAAGCACAACACCTTTGAAGCATTGACTGGGCAAAAGATTGGCTTGTGCGGTCCCACTGGGGCAGGCAAAAGCACCATCATCAACTTGATCACTCGTTACTACGATATCGACAACCGCAAAGACGATTCGTCAGATAAATTAGGCAATTCATCGGGCGATCGCGGCGATATCCTGATCGATGGACACAGCATCTACGATGTCCAGCAGGAAAGCCTCTGCCGTCAGATTGGCATTGTCTTACAGGAACCGTTCCTGTTCTCTGACACGGTGATCAACAATTTGCGCTATGCCCGACTCGATGCCACTGAAAATGATTGCATTGATGCCGCAAAACGGGCAAATGCCCACGACTTTATTATGCGGCTGCCCAAGGGCTACGAGACACTGCTAACGGAGCGGGGCAGCAACCTCAGCCAGGGGCAACGCCAACTTTTGACGATCGCCCGCATGATGGTGCAAGATCCGCGCATGGTGATTCTCGATGAAGCGACCAGTAACGTTGATACCCGCACTGAACAAAAGATCCAGGAAGCCCTCGCCCGTCTGATTGAAGGACGCACCAGTTTTGTGATTGCTCACCGCTTAAGCACCATTCGCGATTCGGATCAAATTTTGGTGATCAAAGCAGGAGAGATTATTGAACGCGGCACCCATGACGCAATGATGGCAAACCAGGGCTTTTACTACGACCTATACATGAGCCAATTTAAGGGCAAGCTGGTTGGGGCGATGCAGTCGGTGTGATGGGATGGGCGGAGCGTTCACGAAGTGTCTCTCCAAGAGAATCGCAAAGGGTCTCTCAAAAAGACTCGCGCCCTGATGCTTGAATGCGGTTAATGGGAGCGATCGCGGTTTGATTGACTTGCCCAAGCTAGCGCGATCGCCTAAACCTGTGCTTTACGCCAAACGCGATCGCCTCGTGCTGCAAGCTTAGGGCTTCAACCCAGGCGATGACCTGCTCGAAGATTTGCTGGCGTTAAACTTAGAATGGGCAGAGAAAGAGAAGAATGGAGACGCGATCGCAGGTCTTGGGGCACCCACCGCAATCTAACTCCTCAATTTTTTCAGTTGATTGTCATATTCCTCACAATTCCAATCGCGATCGCAGTGGCAAACTGAGCAGGTTAGAATTGATCAGCCAGCCTGGTTAGTTCCGGTTGCGTGCGATCGCCCTGTTTACGTGATTAGGAGTCTGTTCTGCTGTGGTTATGCAAGCCTCTGTTAGCCCTTACGAAGCGAAAACTCAAGATATTGCCCGTCAGCTTATTTCTGCCACCCGTGAAAATCGCTCCGTATTTGCCCAAATGCGCGACCAAATGCGATGGGATGACAAGCTGTTGGGCTGGGCAATGAATAATCCAGGCTTGCGGGTGCAGTTGTTCCGGTTTATTGATTGTTTGCCCTCGCTTCGCAGCAAAGCTGAGATTGCCCGCCACCTGCAAGAATATTTGGGCGAGGAATCAGTCGAGCTTCCGGGTGCGCTGAAGGGAATGCTCAATTTTGCGAATCCCGTCTCCATGCCGGGGCAAATTGCCGCGACGACCGTTTCTACAGCGGTTGAAACTTTGGCACAAAAATATATTGCGGGTGAGACCATCCAGCAAGTGCTGAAAAGCATTGAACGATTGCGAAAAGAACGAGCAGCGTTTACCGTGGATTTGCTGGGCGAAGCGGTGATCACGGAGCCTGAGGCGAAATCCTATCTCGATCGCTACCTCGAATTGATGAACCAACTCACGGATGCAGCGGTGCGCTGGTCAAAAGTGGATCAAATTGATCGCGCCGATGGGGCAGAGTTACCCAAAGTACAGGTATCCATTAAGCTAACGGCGCTCTATTCCCAGTTCGATCCTTTGGATGAAAAGGGCAGCCAGGAAAAAGTCAGCGATCGCGCTCGGACTTTACTACGCCACGCGAAAGAATTGGGTGCTGCCGTTCACTTTGACATGGAGCAATATCAATATAAATCCAGCACGCTGGCAACGCTGAAGCAATTGCTGTTGGAACCTGAGTTTCGCGATCGCTCGGATATTGGCATCACCTTGCAGGCGTATCTGCGCGACAGTCTGGGCGATTTGAAAGACCTGATCGAATGGGCAAAAGAGCGGGAAACCCCCGTAACCGTGCGCCTAGTCAAAGGTGCCTATTGGGATCAAGAAACGATCAAAGCGGTGCAAAAAGATTGGGCGCAGCCCGTTTTTAACGATAAAGAATCGACGGATGCGAACTTTGAGGCAATGACGCGCCTGCTGCTGGAAAACCACGAGCATCTATACGCGGCGATCGGCAGTCACAATGTCCGCTCTCAGGCACACGCGATCGCGATCGCCGAAACACTCCAAATTCCGCCCCGCCGCTTCGAGTTTCAGGTGCTCTATGGCATGGCGGATAAATTGGCAAAGGCGATCGCTGACAAAGGCTACCGCGTCCGGGTGTACTGTCCCTATGGCGAACTGATTCCTGGGATGTCTTACCTGATTCGCCGCCTGCTGGAAAACACTGCCAACAGTTCCTTCCTCCGTCAAAATTTGGAAGAACGCCCCGTTGAAGAATTGTTGAAAACACCGACATTCAACCCAGTCCAAGGTTAAATCATGATTGCTCCCTCCAATGATGTTTCGATCAGACTTAAAAAGGTCGGAGAGACTTGGTTTTGTGAGAATGAAGCGGTATTAGAAGATCTTTTATGGAGGAACTTATCTCACTTTTTTGATTTGGTTCCTTTGAAAAGACAAGTCTCGGTTGATGGACAGATTTGTGACATATTAGCGCTTGGGAAAGAGGGTCAGCTAGCCATATTAGAACTTAAAAATATTCAGGATCGGTATGTAATCAATCAACTGACTCGTTACTACTCTGCTTTGATGGAGCAGAAACCATTTCAAGAGCAAATAGATTACTCAAAACCTGTTAGGTTAATTGCGATCGCGCCCAGTTTTCACAAAGATAATTTGTCAGATCAGAAATATAGCTTGTTAGATATAGAGCTTGTAGAGTTTACAATCTCTCAAGTAGATGCTGGTTTGACTTTCGAGCTTAAACAAGATAAAAAACAGGTTGTAAATCTAAAGATTGCTCTTTCACCAGAAACCAATGACGTTGAAATACCCTCTCCTTCCAGAGCGTTACTTAATCTATTGAGCAAATGTTCCGAAGGTGAGTATCAAAATGCGTTGAAAATTAGAGAGCGTATCTTGAAATTTGACAAGCGAATTAAAGAGATCACGGGTAGCAATGTTATTCGCTACGGCTCTGGAAAAACAAGATTGTGTGCGGAGCTTCGCTTTGACAAGGGGCTTGGAAGACTAATGATCTTCCTCTGGATTCCTAGTGACGCTGTTTTTGAAGGTTTCAAAACGAGAAAAAGTCTTGTAATGGTGGGATCGGTGATTGGAGAGTCAGAAACTTGTAATTCCTTAGATCACCGGATTGATTTAGCACTAGAAACTTGGTTACAGAAATTAAAACGATGAACCTGATCACTTCCCTAAAATTCCACAACATTCCTGATACAGACTACGCTGATGCTGCTAAACGGAAAGCCATTTTCTCTGCCCTTGAAACAGTTAGGAAACAGTTGGGAAAGACTTATTTACCCCTGATCAATGGCGAGTATGTCAACACTGAAACGACAGTCAAATCATTGAATCCATCCAACTTTAGTGAAGTGGTGGGCGAGATTGGATTGATCAGCATTGAGCAGGCAAATCAGGCGATCGCGGCGGCAAAGGCGGCTTTTCCTGCTTGGAAAGAAACTCCGGCACGCGATCGGGCAAATATAATTCGTCGGGCTGGCGATTTGATGGCAGAGCGGCGCGAAGACCTGATCGCCTGGATGGTGCTGGAAACCGGAAAAACCGTGCGAGAGGCTGATCCAGAAGTGTCGGAAGCGATCGACTTTTGCCACTACTACGCCGATGAAATGGAGCGCTTAGATAGGGGTGTTGCCTACGATTTTCCCGGTGAAACCAACCGCTATCACTATCAACCGCGCGGCATTTCCCTGATTATCTCGCCCTGGAATTTTCCGCTGGCGATTCCTGTAGGCATGACCGTCGCCTCTCTGGTGGCGGGTAACTGCACGTTGTTGAAACCGGCTGAAGTCTCCTCGATCATTGGTGCCAAGATTGCCGAAATTTTGCTGGAAGCGGGCATTCCTCAAGGCGTATTTCAGTTTGTTCCGGGCAAAGGTTCCACGGTCGGCGCTCACATGGTCAAGCATCCTGATGTCCATATGATTACCTTCACCGGATCGCAGGAGGTCGGCTGTCGGATTTATCGAGAAGCGGCGGAACTGCAACCGGGTCAAAAGCACCTGAAGCGAGTGATTGCGGAGATGGGCGGCAAAAATGCCGTAATTGTAGATGAAAGCGCCGATTTGGATCAGGCGGTGCAGGGCGTGGTGCGGTCGGCGTTTGGCTACAGCGGTCAGAAGTGTTCTGCCTGCTCTCGTGTGATTGTGCTGGAGTCAATTTATGAGTTGTTTTTGGCGCGGCTAGTGGAAGCTACGCGATCGCTCAACTTGGGCAACACTGAACTGCCGGGGACAAAAGTGGGTCCTGTGATTGATGCCAATGCTCAAACCCGCATCAAAGAATATATCGAAAAAGGACGGCTCCAGTCTCCAGTTGCCCTAGAAATGGCTGCCCCAGACGGCGGCTACTTCGTCGGTCCGGTGATCTTCCGTGATGTGTTGCCCGACCATACGATCGCCCAAGAAGAAATCTTTGGTCCCGTGCTGGCAGTGATGCAGGCGACCAGCTTTGATCAGGCAATTGCGATCGCCAACGGCACCAATTACGCACTCACGGGCGGCTTATACTCCCGCACTCCATCGCACATTCAACAAGCAGAGCAAGAGTTTGAGGTCGGCAATCTGTATATTAATCGCGGAATTACCGGGGCGATCGTGGCACGGCAACCCTTCGGCGGCTTCAAGCTCTCTGGCGTTGGCTCCAAGGCAGGTGGACCCGATTATCTACTGCAATTCCTAGAGCCGCGAGTGATCACTGAAAACATTCAACGCCAAGGGTTTGCTCCAATCGAAGGAGCGGATTAAAGTCTGCTGGACTTGCCAAGTTTGGGGGCTACCAAGAGTTGAGAAAAACATGGATTCTAATCAAAGGCTAGACTACCTTTATAAAGAGTACGTCCGGCTTAATCAACAAGCTGAATAGTATATTAAAAGCGCCTTTGAAGACTTCAAGTTGATGGGGGCAATTGGGGCAACGATCGCGCTTTGGAAGCCTGTAGTAGATTTTATTGTTCTGGCGAATCCCAAAATTAATTACAGTGGGTTGCTGTTTATCGGTTTTTTAAGCCTGTTGCTTGTGGTTGCCACTATTGGTTTTTGGAACTTAATCAAACAATCGTTTATCATCTTTTTTGCCGATAATCTTCAAGGCTATGAAGAAGAGATTCGACGAGAATTAAACGAGATGAATAACTCTAGAGTTTTCAATCTCAACCTTGAAAAAGAAGGCAAGCTGATTGATAGCTATAGAATTACATTTACTGCTTTTTTGGCGATTTTTTCGTTGGCAACCACCCTCATTCCCTCGATTATCTTGCTGCTTTTCGACATTCCCTATGCAGTGATTTACTTACTAACCTCAATCACCCTCTTTACCGTCTACTTTCAGGTGCTAAAAAAATCAACGAAACGTTTTTTCGCCCAACTGAAGAAGGGATGATTTTGTAGGACTGGCAGTGGGTTTTATCAAGTTTTGGGTATGCTCAGACGGTTGACGCAATTGTGAGATGCTTAATTACAAAGTTTTTTCCTGATGAGTGAACGGTTTGATGCTGCGTCAATTTGGGCGATCGCCCCTTCAATTCCTTAAATTTCTACTCTTATTCTGCCTCTGCTGCGGGTTAGCATTGGGCTGTAGCCGTTCAACTTCTGAACCCAGCGCTGCAAATCAAACGGGGCGGATCGTGTTGGGCACCACTGCCTCTGTCAGCACGATTGATCCGGCGGATGCCTACGGAATTTTTGCGGGAAACTTGCTGTATAACCTGGGCGATCGCCTGTATGGCTATAAGCTCGGCACCACTGAACTAGAACCCCAATTGGCAACGGCACTGCCCACAATCAGCAGCGATGGCTTGACTTACACCATTCCCTTGAGAACCGGAGTTGTGTTTCACGACGGCACCCTGTTTAACGCTGAGGCAATGGCATTTTCGCTCAATCGCTTTATCCAAAACAGCGGATCTCCTGCCTTTCTGCTGTCCGATTTGGTCAAGTCTGTCAAAGCCACCGCAACGAATGAGTTAACAATTCAACTCACCAAACCTTTTGCGGCGTTTCCAGCATTGCTGGCATTTTCCGGCGTTTGTGCCGTTTCGCCCCAAGCCTACGAGATCAAAAAAGGGGCTTTTCAGTCGGAAACGTTTGTGGGGACGGGGGCTTACAAATTGGTTCAGTATGGCACTGATCAAATGCGGCTAGATGCGTTTGAGCAATATTGGGGCAAAAAGCCGGAAAACACGGGCATTGATATTCAGTTTTTCTCCAGTCCTGCCAACTTGTTTAATGCCTTTCGCACGGGGTCGGTGGATGTTGCCTATCAAAATCTGGCGGTCGGTCAAGTTCGCACGTTGCAAACTGGAGCCGCAACCCACGGCTGGCAGGTGGTGGAACAGTCGGGCAGCGGGATTAATTATTTGACGCTAAACCTACGATCGCCGCCGTTGGACAAGCTGGAAGTGCGACAGGCGATCGCCGCCATCATGGATCGTCCGCTGGTGGAAGATCGGGTTTTTCAAGGACAAATCGAGCCGCTCTATAGTTTGATTCCGACGACATTGGAGGTGCAAAAGCCAGTGTTTGAGGCATTCGGCGATCGCAATGTTGCCAAAGCCACGGAACTATTGACCCAAGCCGGATACTCCAAGACAAACCCGCTGAAGCTGGAGTTTTGGTATCGCTCGAACCTGGTGAATGACCAACTGGCGGTGACGACGCTGCGGGCGATCGCGCATAAAAAACTGGGTGATCTAATGCAAATTGACCTCAAAAGCGTGGAATCCACCACCGCCTACAAGAACCTAGATAAAGGCGCATACCCGATCTTTTTACTAGACTGGTCGCCCGATTTTCTGGATGCTGATAACTACATTCAGCCGTTTATGGAATGCACCCAAGGATCGGCTGAAACAGGCTGCAAAGATGGATCGAGCTTTTTGCAAGGCTCGTTTTACTACAGCGATCGCGTCAACCAACTGATCAACCAAAGCCGCCGAGAACAAAACCCCGCTACCCGCAAACAACTGTTTGCCGACCTGCAAAACCAGTTAGCCCAAGACGTGCCGTTCATTCCCCTGTGGCAAAACAAAGACTACCTTTTCGCTCAAAAAACAATTCAAGGAGCCACCCTGGAAGCCACCCAAAAAGTCCCTTTCTCGACCCTGCGGAAAGCTGTCTTAAATTAAAACAAAGCGTAGTTGTAATCTAACTTTCATTTATGGCAATAGGATTTTCCTCAGTGGCTAATCTCCAAGTGCCATGTTCGGTTGAGATTGCTTGTCGAATTGCGGGTAAATCATTAGCAAGAAAATGTTCCCACTTGTGTTGAATCTGTCGTTATAGATCTTCTAAATCCATCTGATCATAATCAGTCTGGGTGAGAATCGTTTGATGATAGATGCAAAGGGGAATATGAGGCTTACTCCACTTGTTAACACGCCAAAGATGTCTTTCTCGTAATACTTCCGCATCCTGCAAGTCTGCTACATCAATTTCAATTGCGCTAACAGTTGCAACATCTGACAGCAAAACCCTTTTAAGAAATCGCTTGAGAAAAAACAATACCTATGTCAAGTTTAATCAGAAGCCCCAATACTAAAAACCTACAGTACAAGGTTGCCCATTTCTAGATGAGGTTTAACCTAGTCTAGTTATTGAAATGGTGAGGCAGAGTGTTTGCAGCACGGGTAAGGTGGGCGGCACCAAATGGCAATTCACTGCCAATGTGATCAGCAAAATCACTATCGCCAGTGAAAGCACCTGTTGAACAACTGCTGCATCACCGTTGAGATACAGGACTGCAACCGAGGTATCGAGGGCGATTTCACCAGCCATTGGTGTCAATCTTGCCAAACTGTTCTGCCAGAATTGTTTGGATTTCTGTGGCTTCCTCTAGCAAAATTCTTGCAAATTTTGCTAGAGGATGGATAGATTGAGCCTCAGACTCGATCGCTAATTTGACTTTGCTGTGTTCAACTCATCCAGTTACGGTTTGCAGTGGACGAAATACACCATTTCTTTACATTGCTTCGATGGTCTGAGGCTTAGCCATGATTGAGGTGAGGCTTCCGAAGAAATACATGCACTTGTAGCATTTGTAGCATAACAAGTCTGCCCAATGAGCGAGGGGTAGCGACGAGTTTTCAGCCTATTTATCGCTGGGCAAATCGTCGTTCCGTTTCTTTTTTAATGGCTTTGAGTGACTCGCCAAGGGCATTTTTATAGATATTAAATGCCAAACCGCGAGGCACCGAAGTCCCTGGATCAAAGGTGACTTCTTGCGTGATTAACACTTGATTGGGCGAAACGGGTTCTAGTTTCCACACTCCATTGAGCGATTCAATATCCCCTTCTTTTAACCGGAAGTCAATTTGCTTGGGATATTGATTGGATGCCGCCACAACTAATCGACTTTTTTGAGTGAATAAAAAGACTTTGACTGAATTCACTTGCTCAAATACAGTTTGGTTGCCTTTAGTCTCCAAAATGCGGCTGGACACTACGCCCGGAAGAAAGTTTTTGAAATGATTGTAGTCGGTCAGAACTTTCCAAGCGGTATCAACAGGTGCCGTGACGAGAACACGCCCCGTGTAGCGACCATTATCTCCGCTGAGAAACACTTTTCCGGCTTTCAAGGTTGTTTGTTCTTGGGATGGCAATTGAGCAAGAAACTGACTAGGCTTGGGCAGAGCGTGGGCATCTAAGGCAAGAGGCAAGCTAAGCGCGATCGCAGAGGTATAGCCCATGAAGCGGGAACCATTTTTTTGGAAGCAATTCAGCATTCGGTTTATGACAATAATGACTAATTTCGGTTTTTGGGGAGATGTAAAATCCCGTTTTGTTGGCGCGATCGCTTATCTACCTTAACTGAATTGACACTCCCACAGCTGAAGCGCGTGGGATGCTTGGTTCTACGAAATCACTTGCTCAGGCAGGATTGCTCCAACCAAAGTAGAGGCGTTTTCTCCCCAAGCGTTGCACGGGTCAGAGCCGCGTAAGTTCCGGTATGCCCTACCGTACTCAATCCCCGACTCAGGATGTTTCTCGCTGCATTGTGGTCACGATTTAAGATAGTTCCACACTGGCAAATATGTGTTCGC
>JBGSWI010000041.1:0-8507 GCA_041752515.1 Leptolyngbyaceae cyanobacterium
TGTTCTTTGAGGGGAATAATCGCGGCATCAATCATCACAGAACGCTCCTCGCAGTCAAGACTGCTCTGAATTCTACGGTTTCTGCTCGATAGTTCCAACCCCGTTCACTCAATTGTTAAGAAACGTATGCGTTTGCCCTAATGGAAACAGGTTGAGCCGCTGCAAATTTAGGCAGTTCAGGAGTGGGATTGTAAGTTCTACAAACAGGGTTGCGACAAGCAAGACACTTGGAATCTTCAGAATGGATTGTAGGAGTAGCCAAAGACGAGCCGCCAAAATTTCATGGATTTGGTAGCGTCCATTGAGGGGTTGGCTCAGTTCAGGGTAGTGAACAACAGCACGAAACACCACATTTGACACCAGATATGACAGATCTGAGCTTGAAACCGTAGCTGAGTAAAGCTTCTACCATTCAAAACTCAAAATATCTCCCACGGAGACGCTACGCGTGGGCAAAGCCAGTCCGAAGGACTTACAAAACTCAAAATATCTCCTACGGAGACGCTACGCGAACAAAACTCAAAACTCAAAACTCAAAACTCAAAACTCAAAACTCAAAACTCAAAACTCAAAACTCAAAACGGTATGACATAGGAATATATCTGTCGATTTGGTGATGACAACAACGATTTAGCCAGCCACGCCCATGATTAAGTAGGCAAAACAAAAAACTGCCCCGCTCTTTAGTTCGCTAGATCAGGAAATATGACTCGTCTTGACTCAGTTTTTCTGCCATTTCGACTGTTTTCCGGAACAACTCGATGAAACTAAACGACTAAAGATGTGAAGCAAGGGTAAATTTCTTCCCCTGCTCTCCAAAACATCGGCTCGAAACCTTTTCTGTGCCAACAGAGGGGGTTTCGCCTTCTTTTGGATGAGATAAAGTCCAAAGCGTTAGGCGAAGTGTCTCTTTAACCCTGAGGGCTGGTTGCCTAGAAATAACGTGCCCGTGAACCGGGTTGATCCACAATTAGCCCGCAAAATCCTGACCACTAGGACGGCTAAATAGATAGGACGCTAAATAGATTGAGTAGAGGGCGCAGGCGTGGGGCTTTTTTGCACCTGTTCGGCTCGTTGGGTTGATGTGGTGCTCATCCCATTGTTGCCCTCTGCTTTGTAAAGGTCGGCAGCTTTTCTGAAGTCATCGATCGCGCCTTGCTGATTTCCTTTCTGAGCAAACGCGATCGCCCGGTTAAACAAAGCATCTGCATAGCTAGCATCCAGTTGGATGGCTTCGGTATAAGCCCGAATTGCCTCATCCAATTTTTTTTGGTTGGCAAAAACGTTGCCCTGATTGTTGTGCGCCCTTGCCGCCACGATGTTAGATGGATTAAGTTGCAGTGTTTTACTGAACTTTTGGAAAGCGCCATCCATATTGCCTTTCGCAAATAAAGCATTGCCCAAGTTCAAATGAGCAACTGCCAAGGTAGGTTGGAGAGCGATCGCCCGACCGGCATCTTCCAGCGCATCATCCTGTCGTCCTTGATCAAATCGGACATGGCTGCGGTTGCTGAAAGCTTCTGCAAATTGGTCATTGAGGGTTAGCGCCCTGGTGTAATCATCTGCTGCCGCATTCAAATTTCCCACTCGATGATGAGCAAACCCGCGATTGAGAAACGTAGCCGCATCTTGCGGATTAAAGCGAATCGCCTGATCAAAATCCTGAATCGCTGCGGCATACTGTCTCTGCTGATTTTTTTGGTTGCCCGACTCCACAAATTGCCGAGCGAGTGTGGGGTTAGCCGGGACGGTATTCCCCTGAGGACGAAGTGACATCCAAATACCCCCAACAATTCCTAAAAGCGGTAAAAGCAACCCTAGCGTAATCAGCAAGGGAGTGCGATCGCGCTCAGCTTTTGGAGAGGGTTCCACAACGACAACTTGGGCAGACTTAGGGGGGGAAGATGCCGGATCAGAATCCGTGGGTTGAGCCTTGGCAGAAAGCTCCGTCGCCATTGGGGAGACGTTTTTTTGAGGCGCGGGATCAGCAGGCGGCGAATTAGCAGAGGGGTTGGCTGCATCAATATCCATTCTGCGTTTGACCATTTGCCCCTTTACGCCCGTTAGGTTCGCTGGATGATTAACCTCGCCAGCGGGTAAAGGGCTTTCCACCACAGGAATCTCAGTAGAGGGAATCTCCGCCACAGGAATTTCGATAGAGGGAATAGCAACGGGCGGATTGAAGCCTAACGGTGCTGTGGTTGGAATACTACTCGTTGGCAAAACAGTGGGCAAAACGGTTTTGGCTGATTGGGCATTTTGGACATCTAAGCGGTGTTCAATTTCGGCAACCTCTTCGTGGGGTAGGCGCAACACTTGCTGAAGAGCTTCAAGCTCCCGGCGATCGCTCTCTCTTAAAGGAGCCTGTCGCTCTGTCGCGTCTGCTAGCATCCGTTCTAGCACCTGTTCATAAAGCTTCAGATCTTTTGGGTTGGGCTGGGGGTGCGATCGACTTGCAGAGGGCACCGCACTGATTAAGCCAGTATCACTATCCGTCAAGCTCAGCGCCTTTTGCCACTGCCTTAGTTTCTGGTAGACCTCTTCTCTAGGAGTCATATTGTCTCCTGTGTCAGCTTGGAGAACAATTCGTCATACAACTGTATCCGCTGTTGACGCTCTTGAAAGGGGCGCAACACCTCAGCTTCGATATCGGCTGCATCTTGAGGCGATAAGCCTAAATGTTGGCGAAAGGTATTGAGAGTATTACGCCCCGATAAAATCCGAAACTCAGTGGTGTCGATTTCGCTAGTTTGAGCCATTTTTTCTAAGAACTGACGATATTGCACTATGGGAGTCTGGCTGGGAACCTGCAATACCAGTTGATTGGCGGTGTCTTCTGAGCCGTAAAACTGCGGATGCTGATCGGGGGCGGCAACCTGAAGCTTACGCTGAGCATAATAATGTAATTCTTTGACGGTAAGGCTGCCGTCGCAGTCGATATCGGCGGCTCCTGTTGTTGCGCCCTCTGACCAATAGCGTGTGTAGCTCCAAGCCTCTAGGCTATCGGGTTCAGGCAAATGTTGGGTGGTGGTGGTGGCAGATAAAATCACGCGGCGATCGCCAATTAAATGATTGTAAGTATCTTCCATGGGGGTTTCGCCCTCCATAGGAGAGATCCCGCCCGTTTGGCGAAAGCAGCAGTCAAACATAACGACTTGTCGCCCAGCGGGGCTGGTGTCCATCACATTGTGCAAAAATCTGACGGGCATGGTGCGGGAGCGAATCAGGTTGCCGCGATCGTCTAGCGTCGTCTGAGGAGCCGCAAAGTAAAGCTGCCCATCTACGTCTTTAATGCCATAGCCCGAAAAAAAGAACAAAAGCTGATCGGTGTTCTCGCAATGCCGAAACAGTTGTTCGATCGCTTCCATCATATCGAGCAAATTGGGATCATTCAGCGTTTGTACGATAAAACCAGAGGATGTTCCTTGCAGCGCTCGTTTTAGCACTTCCACGTTGGTTCGAGCTTTTCGCAAGGGGGGAAACCCCATATCACACACACTTACCCCAACTAGCAGCGCGATCTTTCCCACAACTTCCCCCCTACGCTCTTCAAATTCTTGTCTGCCCACATCATGCGCCGTTAGCAGTGTAGGCTAGCCTTGCCAGGTTGGTTCATCTTACAGGATTAAATTTTGCGAGAAATGGCGAAGGATGAGTGGCAAATTGCCAGGGGGGAATGGGAAGAATAAAACAAGAACCTGCTGAGCGGGTGAGGAGAATCACTGTTCTATCGCGCTGATTAGGATACAACTGAGGATGGTTGCAATCTGGTCAATCAGCAATTTGGTCAATCAAGCGTAGTCAAGCTTGCTGTCATTCCGGGTGCGGTGGGTAGGATGGAAGACATTCAAATAAGCTGGAAGAACATTCAACGGTTAGGGTCAGCGGCGGCGATCGCGCTACTGCTGATGGGTTCAGGCTGCACGGCACAGCGAACCTCTCCCCCGGTTGACTCGGCAAATGGCGCACCGGATTCTCCTGCCACTCTTGCCTTAGTGGATCATCTCAATCAGCAAGGGGCAAAGCTTTACGCCACCTATTGGTGTCCATATTGTCAACGGCAGCAAGCACTGTTTGGTTCAGCGGTGACTAAATTACAGGTGGTAGAGTGTGATCCGCAAGGGAAAAATGCCCAGCCAGAACAGTGTGCCCAGGCGCAGGTCAGCAGTTATCCCACCTGGCAATTGAATGGACAGCTTTATCGGGGGCTGCGATCGCTAGAAGAATTAGCGACGCTCTCCGGCTATCAAGGCTCTCAGCAGTTTGAAAAGTAATGTGTTGTTGCTGTTCGCAGACTAAATTGTTATGGCTCGTGTCAAACTGTCCAAATTACCCAATCGCTCACTTCCACACTCAAAGCCTCTACTGCTGTCGATCGTGCTGTTTGTGGGTGCGATCGCCCTAGTCTTAATCTTAGAAAGACTCATCCAAAATTCACTCTATCAATCGCTACAGCAGTTTGCATTTTGGACTGGCGATCGCTATGAGCAGTGGTTTACTCAGCACAAATATCAGATTAATCATCCATTGGCGTTGACTGGACTGGCGTTTTTAGGGGGTTTAGTTGCCAGCATTTCCCCTTGCATTTTATCCCTGTTGCCGGTCAACCTGAGCTACATCGGCACCCGCGAAATCACTTCCCGGCGAGATGCTTTTTTTAAGGCAGGTTCCTTTGTTTTAGGAGTCGTCACTATTCTTAGCGTGCTGGGGCTATTTTCCTCGGCGGCAGGCTTAATTTTGATTCAGTTTCGCGGCTATATTCAGGTCGCTGTGGGTGTCATTATTGTGCTGATGGGATTGAGTTTGATCGGTGTTGTGCAAATTCCTCGGTTGCGCTCAAACCGCTTTACCGCCCTGGCTAAACCGGGCGGTAGTGCCGTTCAACCGAGGGAAAAAATGTCGCGGCGATCGCGGCTCCAGTCGTTCATTACCTCTTTTCTCACCGGTCCTTATGGAGTAGGAATTACCTTCGCGCTCGTCAGCTCTCCCTGCACTAGCCCGATTATGATTTCGGTGCTAACCGCCGCCGCCGCAACCGGTTCGCAATGGCAAAGCACCCTCACCATGATCAGCTATGCGTTTGGCTATACTGCCATTATTTTTCTCGCTAGCTTATTCACCGGACTCGCCAAACAAACCCGGACTTTGTTGCTTCACTCCAACACCATCATTCGGTTTGCCAGTGTTGCTTTGGTGATGGTGGGCATATTCTACCTGATCACCGGCAGCCAGTGGATCATTGCAACTTGGGTTTAGTCACTCTTCATTCCACACATCGCAGATACAGTGACCTTGATTTGTTAGAGTAGGCAAATCTAATGTATTTATTTGTCAAGCTTTGCAAAGTTCTTCAACCGATGATACAGTTCCTCATAATTAAATACTTGATTTTTTAAAACTTGATCTTGATAAAGCACTTGATTTTTTGAGTCCCCAACGCTAGACCCCTCAATGCAGACTGCTAAAGTTCTTACTCTTCAAAAAGAAACGCAACCGCTGAAGATTATTGCAGTTGGAGACAGCATCATTTATGGCTTTGGTGACCCCGTCGGAGGCGGCTGGATTGAACGATTGCGCCGCAGTTGGATGATTCCTGGCAGTCTTGGGCACGCTTTATATAATCTGGGTGTGCGCGGAGATGGGGTGCAGCAGGTTTCTACTCGATTGGAAAGTGAATTTCGGCTGCGGGGCGAATTGCGAAATCGACTTCCCGATCTGTTGATTTTATCCGTGGGCACTAATGATTCGGCACGGCTGGCGCGGGTGGATGGGCGCAATTTTACCGATTTCGACCTATTTTGTGATGAAATCGATCGCTTGCTAGATCAGGCGGTGCAGCTATGCCCAGTGCTGTTTGTGGGCATGGTGCCCGTGGATGAATCAAAAATGCCCTTTCTCAACTGCTTTTACTACAATCATGCGGATCAGTTTCGCTATAAAGAGGCGACACGCTTAGCCTGTGAAGCAAAGCAGATTCCTTACCTGGATGTGTTTTCTCAATGGCAGGCGCAGGGGAGCGCATGGTGTGGCGATCGCGTCACAAAAGATGGACTGCATCCCAATGTAGTAGGCTACGAGGCGATACTCGACCAGGTTTTGGACTGGCAAGCATTTCACGACCAAGTAGCGGGAATGACTCCTGTTTTGGCATAACTCTGGAAAAGCCGTCCGCTCACCTCAGCGATAAAAAGGAACTTCGGATGACAATTTTGGTGGTAGCAACCGGAAACCCAGGCAAACTCAAAGAAATACAAGACCTTCTGGCTGATCTAGACTGGGATCTACGCTTAAAACCAGCCGAGTTGGAAGTAGAAGAAACGGGCACGACCTTCGCCGAAAATGCCTGTTTGAAGGCTTCTCAGGTTGCCCTAGCGACGGGCGAATGGGCGATAGCGGATGATTCTGGGCTAGAAGTGGAAGCGTTGGGAGGCGCACCGGGCGTTTTTTCGGCTCGCTATGCCGAGAACGACGCTGCCTGTATTGCGCGGTTGCTCAAAGAATTAGAAGATGAGTCGAATCGGGCGGCTCGGTTTGCTTGTGTGATTGCGATCGCCCGCCCTGATGGCACAATCGCACTACAAGCCCAAGGATTTTGTACGGGTGAAGTTCTGCGATCGCCCCAAGGAATCGGGGGCTTTGGCTATGATCCCGTTTTTTATAGTCCCGCTCATCAGCGAACCTTTGCTGAAATGCCTCCTGAAATTAAGCGATCGATCAGCCATCGCGGTCAAGCTTTTCAGCATCTTGTCCCTCAGCTTTCAAGGTTGTCAAAGTCAACCCTCATTTAGCAACACCCAAAAACTTTCCCAGCAAAACGAGCTTTTAACCTTTTAGGTAAAATTTGCTATTCCAAGAATGTTGTTTAAATCACACTTGAACGTATTACATGATACAAGTATGTCTCTAGACATAGGCACTTTTTCACAATCTACACCCCATTGATAGAGATAATCTTATTTTTATTGAATAACGATTATTAGACTCCGTAATTTCGCGAAAAATTTAAAATGCCTTCTAGGCAGTCTTTTGAAGCGCTTTATTAACTCAGTAGATGAGAGTATTTCATTATTCATTCATAAAATGCAAAACTATATGAAGATTTCAAGAAGATTGAGATAGTGTTTCAACTTACTGTATCAACACTCTTGAAATTCCCTTATATTGTGGTGAAACACACTCCGTATTTTTACGGTGTTTATATTCTTCATCCCAAAAGCAAAACTGGAAGCCATGCAGTCAGCCTTATCAGAACAGGATTCACAATCCTGTGCATCTATCTTTTTTAAGCCAGGGGTTCCTCATCGGTCGGTATCTTGTTTGATCAAACGGTCTGTTGATATTATTGGTAGCTTGATTGGGCTGATGATTTTCGGATTGATCTTTTTCCCGGTTGCTTTAGCTATCAAGCTGGACACTCCTGGGTCGATTCTTTATTCTCAAGAACGCTACGGGCTAATGGGGCGATCGTTCCGCATCTACAAGTTTCGGTCGATGGTGGAGAATGCTGATGAATTAAAGGCGCACATTGAAAATGAGGCAAAAGGATCGATTTTTAAGAATAAAAACGACCCTCGGATTACACGGGTGGGTCGTTTTTTACGAAGAACGAGCCTAGACGAGTTTCCTCAGTTTTGGAATGTGCTGACTGGTGAAATGAGCCTGGTTGGAACCCGCCCACCCACTTTTGATGAAGTCATCCAATACAGTACTCATCATTGGCAGCGGTTGAAGGTCAAGCCGGGTCTGACTGGCGAATGGCAGGTTAACGGTCGCTCCTCGGTCAAAGATTTTGAGGAAATTGTCCAGCTTGATCTGCGCTATCAGGCTCAGTGGCACCCTTTCTATGATTTGGTTCTAATTTACAAAACTATTCTTGTGATCCTGACTAATCGAAGTGGTGCCTGCTAGAGATTGGATTTGTGTTGACTGCGGTGAGTGCCAGTTTCTAGACCTTAAACAATGAAGTGAATACCAATCCTCTGAGACGTTCAGCATCTGAAATGTCTCAGAGGATTTTTGTTTAACGATCGCTGCCGCTAATCCCAATTTATACGGAGGATGCGACGGATCTGAGCTTGAAGCCATAGCTGAGTAAAGCTTCTACCATTCAAAACTCAAAATTCAAAACTCAAAACGGTATGAGTAAAGCTTCTACCATTGAAAACTCAAAATATCCCCTACTCTTCGGGAAGCCAAAGCTACGGAGACGCGGCGCGTTGGCAAAGCCAGTCCGAAGGACTTACAAAACTCAAAACTCAAAATATCTCCTACGGAGACGCTACGCGAACAAAACTCAAAACTCAAAACATCTTCTACGGAGACGCTACGCGAACAAAACTCAAAACTCAAAACTCAAAACGGTATAACTTACCGGAAATCGGCGTAAAGCCCTGTGCGTTCACGCCAGGGATATAAGCCAGGGCTGTTGGAGCGGTGAGCGGAAACAGCCAATTATCTAGGAAGCTCACCGAAAATATCCTGGAACCCGGTGGGATTTTGTTGTAGGA
>JBGSWI010000042.1:0-8561 GCA_041752515.1 Leptolyngbyaceae cyanobacterium
CGACTTTCCTGAAACAACGCAAAGACTGCCCTCACCCTAGCCCTCTCCCGATTGGAGAGGGAACCGGAAATGTCCGAAAGCCCTTCTCCTTGGGGAGAAGGGTTGGGATGAGGGCAAATTAGTTGCACATCAGGTAAATTATCAAGATTAGAGAGGGCGAAACGCTTTGTGTTGGCAATAGTACTCAATTTGCGAGGAAATGGCTACAAAAATCAGGGTGAGCGCGATCGCCTCAGCCGATTAGCTCACTTGTTTACTTATTGTGGGTGGGTTTCGGCTATGTTCAACCCGCCTAAAGATCAGGTTTTTCGTAGAGTAGCGGTGGTTCAGTCTTATGATAAAAGTCGCATCTAGAGTCGATGCATTGAAAGCTGATGGCGAAACGGGAGGGCATACAGAGTGCGTCCATTTCTAAAACTTTTTTACGGGGTCACGCTGAGTGTATTTGTGAATCTGGTGACCAGTATTGCGATCGCCAGGTTTCCCAATGAGATTCTGTCAACTGCTGGAATTGCCCGCGCCCAGGGATCGCCGACTCGTAAAGCGATCGCCGATCAGCTTTACGATCAATCACGGCGACAGTATCAATTGAAACAGTTTGCGGCTGCGTTGGAGTCTGCTCAAGCTGCATTGGCACAGTATCGAGAGTTAAACGATCGCCCCAGCATGGCGCAAGCGCTGAATTTCGTGGGCAATGTTTTGATGCAACAGAAGGATTCGGTGAAAGCGATCGCCGCTTATCAGCAAAGTCTGCAAATTGCCAGAGAGATTCGCGATCGCCGCAGTGAAGGCAATACTCTGAACAATTTGGGAGCAATTTACTACCGTCAGGGCAACTATGCCAAGGCGATTGAAGTCATGGGGCAGGATTTGGCGATCGCCCGCGAATTGAAAAACCGTCCGAGCGAGCGAGAAGCACTGACTAATCTAGGCTTGGCGCATCGGGCAGCAGGCTATCCGGCGAAAGCGGTCGCCTACGAACTCCAAAGTATTGCCTTGGCACGAGCGTTAAACGAACCCTCCCTAGTGGCAGTGCCAATGCAGGCAGGGCTAGAATTTGCCGGGTCTCAAACTCGCAACGTGGGCACTGTTGCAGAAGGCTTTCGCGCTTGGTTTGTGTCTCCAACTCTGCCACCTGCGCCCAATCTACGGGTAATTATTCGCAATGTCACCGCCAGCATTAACCAAAATCCATCTCCCTACACCGATCGCACCTACGACAAAGGTTGGATCTCGGAAGAACTGACTTTAGGCTTTGGCTCTCAGCATAATGGGGATGTGTTTGTGCTGACAGACGGCAAAAATGACTTGACTTACGAGATTAAGCAAGGCGATCGCGTGCTGGAATCGGGGGCATTCAACGCCACCATCACTCGCCGTAACCCGCCTGCACTTCCCGAAATCCCTCCGCCAGGAACTCAGCCATCGCTGGATGGAGATGGACGCGATCGAGCCGGTTCATTGAGATAGCGATCGCCCGTTATTTTTCACCAAACTTTTGCTTTGCCTGCTCGTAAACCTCGACCGTAATTTCAGTGATGCCCCGCTCTTGGGCAAACCTTTCAATTTTCTTTCGGGCAGCCGGACGCACGAAAAAAGGAATTTCCTTTAATCGCGCTTCTGCTTCTAATGTCCACGTAATTGCATCGCTCATACTATTTACTCGTCACGATCCATCAAACGTTAGCGGAGCTTTCCATAGGACTTCTCGCGGGAATCGCTGAGTGTCGCAGACGGCAACGTCACGGCTGATGACACTGGATTAAGTGCAGTGCCGGTCTTGGGTTGCCAATCAATTTCACCCGAAACACCTGCTGATCCTTGATAAGAAAGCTTTAAATCACTCGCCGCCGCAATTCCCTTCTGGGAAATATCTAACGCTTTAACCAACGAGGCTAGGGCGTATTCCAACTGATTGCCTGCGTCTAAGGCGACCCAGCCTTCGGGGGTCAACTGCCGAAACTCGAAATGCAGATGCGGTCCCGTAGAGTTGCCTGTACTGCCCACGCGCCCAATCACCTCACCCTGCTTAACCAGTTCTCCTTGTTTAACAAAAATCTCTGAAAGGTGTGCGTATAGGGATTGTTGGGTGCCCTTATTGTGGTTCAGCGCCACGGCTAACCCGTAGCCGCCTAGAAAGTCAGCCAAAGCGACCTGTCCCGCATAAGCCGCTAGCACCGGGGTGCCCATAGGTGCGCCCAGATCGGTGCCAGAGTGAAATCGCGAAGAGCCAAATAGGGGATGAATCCGCCAGCCAAAGGCGGAAGTAATCGAGGATGGAATGGATAGGGGGAAAACCAGTTGGATATTGCCGTTGCCCAAGCGACCGGGCGGGCGAAAGGTTCGCTGATAGAAATCTTTGAGCGAGGCGGTTGTGCCAACTTCTAAGCGGTTGCCAACCACGCTAATCGGTGCCGTTTGCACGGAGCCTAACGCATTAGGTAGCTGAATTTGGGGCACTTCAGGAGATGCCAGAACGGGGCTACTACGCTCGGTTGCGCCGATACTATAGCCCGCTGAGTCAATGTAGGGTTCGTCGATGGGAGCCGCAGACTCGATCGCGGCAGGATCTGGCACAAAGGGCGCAGACTCTATTGGGGCAATTTGGGGTTCTGACACCAGGGGTTCTGACACCATGGGTGCATCTTCAGGGGCGATCGCGTCACCGGATTCTGCCGAGGTTTGAGCCTGTAAGGTGCCGCTTAAGAGGCTTAGCACGCCAGCCAAACTGAGGCTTGATGCGATGAGCGATTCCCATAGCGATCGTTTCACGAATCGTGACCAGCTTGGCAAAATCACCCTTAGAGGTTGAGTCCGTCGATTCATATCCCATCCTCATGTTTTAAGACAAATATATCTAAGACAAATACATCGCATCCAGCCCCCTTATCTTAACGATCTTGTTCGCTATCGGAGCAAGGGAGTAAGAGCGCCTCCTGGCAAATCGGAATTTGTTACCGTTTTTGGCAAGGTCGGAGTCGTTGACCCCGCCGGAATCGGCAGGTTCGTCACCGATCGGTTAAGCGATGCCAACGCACGATTGTAGTTCAAGATTGCAGTCACCAAGTTGCCCTCTGCGCGTGTCAAATCATTTTCAGTGTTGATCACTTCAGTCTGAGTGCCTACCCCGGCTTGAAAACGCAGCCGCGCTAGCCGCAACGCTTCTCTTGCTTGCTCCACGGCTTGCCGATTGGTGCCAATATTCAAAAAATTGGTTCCCAAATTAGTATAAGCCGTCTCCACTTGAAGCTGAATGCGCTCACGAGTGTTTGCAAAATTGGTTTCCGCTTGAGCAATATTTGCGTCTTGCTGACTTGCCTGCGCCCTTGCAGCCCCGCCATCAAAGAAATTCCACTGGAACCCAAGACCCGTGCTAAAACCGTCGGCAAACCCAAATTGGTCTCTCAGATTGTTCAAAATATTGTACTGAAAGTTGAAAGAAACAGTTGGACCCAAAGATGCCAAAGCCGCCTTCTTCTGTTGCTCTCCGGAGGTTCTTTGGGCAAGAAACGATTCCAACTCAGCCCGGTTTTTAAATGCGGTCACAATGGATTGCTCCAGAGACATATCCCAGACTCCAGCAATCTGTACGGGATCGGCTGCTGCAAGATTGAGGTAAGGAGGCAGTGCCAAAATTTGGGCAAGCTCACGACGGCGAATTTGCTGAGTTCCTAATGAGGTGACTAGCGATTGCTGAGCATTGGCAAGCTGAACTTGCGCCCGGAGCAAATCAAGCCGTGTGCCGATGCCTGCTCTTTCTAATGCAGCACTATCCCGCAAGCTTGCCTCCGCATTTCGGACAGCCGACTGCTGAATTCGCACCGACTCATCGCCTTCTTGGAGGTTGTAATAAGCGTTAGAAACGTCTAATTGCAATTGTTGCAGCGTCACTTCAACCTGAAGTTCTTCCGATCGCACTTGCTGTTCTACCGCTCGAATCTGGGCAGGACGACGACCGGACGTATAGATGTCATAGCCAATTTGCACCGTGCCATTCAGCAAAGTAGATTGCTGATCGCCGTTAACCTCTTGCCGTAGGGCGGGGGGTAACGCTTGTTGTGCCCGTGTTTGCGCGGCTTGCGATAATTGCCCAGATGCGGATCGGGCTTGAGAGATTTGACCATTCGCGCCAATGGTTGGATATCGGGCGGCTTGGGCTTCCTGCAATGATGCCCGCGCTCGCTGCAAAACTTCGTTGGCTAGCTGCAAGTCGCGATTATTCCGTTTTGCCAATTCCAACGCCTGCGGCAACGTGATCGGCTGAATTCCTCTCAGCCTGACTTCTTCGGGTCGGGCGGGAAAGCTAAGCGGGTTTGGATTTGGGTTGAGATATTCGGGCGGCATTCCCGACTTGGCGGTACCAATGGGCAAACTTTGAAATGGCAGCGATGGAATGGTGGGCGAGACTGGCAGAGTGGGGATGACTGAAGCGGGAGTTGGGTCTGTCGGTGGACGGGTCTCTGGAGATGCCTGAGCCGATTCTGTCGCCTGGTTCTGAATGCTTAAATCGGGCAACCTAGCCTCTTCAGGGGTCGATCGCGATCGCTTCGCATTATTGGACTTCAATGAATTGGCGATCGCGGTTTTTAACTGAGTGAGGTGTTCTTCTAAAGGCGACGGGTTCACCTTTTCGGAGTCTGCTTCTGATGAAGATTGTGCATTTGCAGCCGCGATCGGGGTTGAATCGTGTTCTTGGGAATATCCCGCAGCCGTGTGAGATAAGGCAATTAAAAATCCCACACCTACAGCAACTAATGGATGAGATGATCCCATGCGTACCTACTACCTAATCAAAGAGACTTCTCGAAACAAACTATCAGCTACTCAAGAGCGACCTATAGCAGGATAACGGGTTGTTGGATAACTAGCAAAATTTTTTGCGTTTTCCTTACTTTTAGGGTGTGCAATCTTAATTCACAGTCAGTATTCACAGTTAATGTACATCATATTTCCCAGACCGCGTTCACGAAGAAGCCCTTTAAACTGTCGGTGTGCATTTTAATCGAGCCTGAAAAAAACTTGCTGATGGGTTGCTTCTCTCTCCTGGCTTTCATCGGAACATTTCATCGGAATAACAGAGATGATGTAGTGTGCAATACTTTGCGGCTCTTGTTCCAAAATCCGGCTCCCTGGATGCAGTGACCAAATCTTTTGGCAGGGCTATCGATCGGTTTTGGGGTATCCAGCGGTTGACCTATCCCCTCTTTAGTTTGAACGGTTTGGCGCGATCGCTCACATCCGGCATCAAGCGCAAAGATTCTTCCAGCCTTAAATGAACCCACTTCAAAAATGGGAGTTCATCTTAGATGACCTTTCTTTAAGCACAACTTTCTTCAACGACTAAAAATCTACACTAAAAACCTAGCCAAAAAATTAGCCCGTCATCCAAAAAATATTTGTCACGCTTTGAAAAGGAGCAAAAACGCTCTCTTCCAATTCAAATGCTGTCCTAAAAATATTATTTCCCCACAAGGAGCAACGATGTATAGCGCGTTTATTAATAGCATTGGTAAATTTCTACCCGGAAATCCCATCAGCAACTTTGAGATGGAAGACTATCTTGGATTAGTCCACGATCGCCCCTCTAAAATCAAAAGTCGAATTCTTAAAAGTAATGGAATTCAACAGCGATACTATGCACTAGATAAAAATCAAAAGACGACTTACTTAAACAGTCAAATGGCGGCTTATGCGGTGCAAGATGCGCTGAATAATCTAGATTTTCCCGCCAGTGAAATTGATTTACTTTGTGCTGGAACGACCTGGGCAGATTTACTGGTTCCCGGCTTTGCCAGCATGGTGCATGGTGAACTGCCTGAGTTTTCTCCGATTGAACTAAACACCAGTATGGGGGTTTGTTGTGCTGGAATTGGATCGTTTAAATATGCAGCATCTCAAATAAAACTAGGAGAAAAAAGGAACGCGATCGCCGTTGCTTCTGAGCTTCCATCTCGTCTTTTCAAAAATACCAACTTTGAAGCAGAAACTAATATTAAAGCCGGAAAATCTTTAGGGTTTGACAGTGAATTTTTGCGCTGGATGCTATCCGACGGAGCCGGAGCATTCCTGCTTCAAAATCATCCGAATCCCACTGGAATTAGTCTTAAAGTTGAATGGATTGAAATGGTATCCCATGCCAATGCTTACCCAGTTTGTATGTACGCTGGAACCGACAATGAAACGGCACAAAAAAGCTGGACAGATTATTCTTCCTATACAGAAGCGACCCAAGCAGGAGCAATTAATTTACGACAAAATATTCGTCTACTGGATAATGTCGTCAAGCTGGGTGTGGAAGGGTGGCTGAAACTGATTGAATTGGGACGAGTCAAACCAGATGAGATTGATTGGCTGCTGTGCCACTATTCTTCTCATTTTTTCAAAGGACAAATTGTGGAGCTACTGGATAAAGCAGGCTGCATGATTCCTGAAGAAAAATGGTTCACGAATCTCTACACTCGTGGAAATACGGGCTGCGCTTCCATTTATCTGATGCTGGAAGAACTCTTTCACTCTGGCAACCTCAAACCAGGACAAAAAATCTTTTGCTTTATCCCCGAAAGCGGCAGGTTCACGACGGCGTATATGTTGATGACGGTGGTTGGATCAGGGGACAGAGAAGAAATGGGCGAAACTGAGGCGATCGCTCCTCCCCCTTCGCCTATCCTCGAAACTGATTCTGCTTATTTGCTGCGGCAGTTGGCGTTAGTGTGGTTGGAGTTTGAGCGCAAGTTGCGATCGCTGCCCTTGTTGCGCCGACTGCATCGGGGTGAATTTACGCTGGAAGATTATAAGGCGTTGCTGCGAAACCTGCGTCCTCAAGTGGTGGAAGGTGCCCGCTGGATCGCCCGCGCTGCTTCTAATATGGGTGATTTTCGGTTGCGGTCTACCTTTATTGGGCACGCTCAAGATGAACACCGCGATTTTCAAATGTTGGAGCGAAACTATGTATCGGTGGGCGGTGATCTGCAAGAGATTGAGCAGGCAGAAAAAAACTTGGGCAGTGAAGCGCTATCTGCGTTTATCTTTCATCAAGCCTCGCGAGAAAACCCTGTGGATTTGGTTGGCAGTATGTTTATCATTGAGGGATTGGGCAATAATTTGGCAGCACAATGGGCGGCACAAATCAAGCAAACATTGAGCTTAAAAGATGAGCAGGTGTCGTTTTTGGCATATCACGGCGCAAACGATGAAGCCCATATCGGTAAGCTGAATGACATTTTGAATGCGGAGTGGATGACGATGGAAATTGCCCAGCGAATTGTGAAAACGGCACAGGTCACAGCACGGCTTTATCTGATGCAACTGGAAGAAATTCGATGATAGGGCGAGGGTGAATCTAGGGTCGTTTTCACCTGCGACTCTACACATTTTTAAACTATATCCTTTCACTTAATTGACTCACTGTATGACCATGACTAACCTTGAACAAATTGTGATTCCGCAAAGTGAATCCCTCAGTAATGCTCAGGTTTATACACCGGAACCCCGCGATCGCCGAAATCCTAACGCCTGGGATGCGCTGTATCTAGATACTGCTATTCCGGTTGATCCAGTCGCCAAAGCTTGCATGATTCGAGATTTGAGAAGCTGGACGCGAGCCTATTTGCTGTTGCCCATTAAACTGATTGCCAATGTTTTGCTAGCGTTGATTATGACGGTGAAACGGCTGCTACCCTTCCAGTTCAGTCACTATGGGTTAATGCATCATTCTGCCGCTTGGTTCCTCAAGCACTTTGCTTCGCCCGAAGCGTGCTATCTGATTGTGCGGCATATTTGCTTAGGGTCTAACATCGTTAATTTCTTAATTGAAAACGGACCTGATCCAACGATTGAATCATCCAAACTTTATCCACGCACAGTTGACGACTTAGCTGAGAATGCCTTTTTAGAACACGATATAATCCTGTATAACTTCGTGTTGGACTATAGTAAGGCTCAGCGAGAAAATCCTAGTTGGTTGCAACAAGTGCATCAAAAAGGATTGAGCTATGAAAGCATTCAGCCGATTAATTTGCACATTGACTTGACTCGGCGAAGCTGGCTACAAGTTTTAGATTTAGAATCCGCGATCGAGCTTTTTAAGGTGTTCTATTCAATCTGCCTCACCAGCGATGAATTTGAACGAGCAGTGCTGTCATTAGAGTTTGATGAAAACTTTGGTTGCTACATTAGCCAACTCACTGGCGACTATAACTGGAATCATGTGATTACCAATCGAAATCCTTTAGCACCCGATAGCGCATTTAGTTCGGCACGACGCTTGTTGCTACACGGCATCATCACAGAATATCTACATCACTACTTGGAACTGCAAAAATTAGCACGATCGCAGCCGAATCATCAGCAAAACAATTTCATCAATAGCGGATCGCACGGTGTCGGTTGAAGTAGTGGAATAATTCGTCAGAATGCTAAACGCGATCGGGGGATAATTTAGCGGGGTGAGGTAGCCCGATAGGCTGGTGACTCCAGAAATCGTTCCCGTTTTTGCTTGCAGTTTCCCTTGGGCAGCGGTGCCGCGAAAGCGATTTTTCAGGGTGCCGCTCACCCCTGCAACC
>JBGSWI010000043.1:0-15413 GCA_041752515.1 Leptolyngbyaceae cyanobacterium
ATCTATGCGGTTCTACTGCATTTTTCTAGACTCCACCTCGCAGTAGGTAAAAGATTCAGAGGAGCTAGACGAACAGCATTTTGGAGCGAATTTGCTTCAAATCTAAACAGGACTCGCAGAAATGCGAATAGGGTAGGGCATGCCCGAATTAACGCTTGGGGAGAATCCCACCTCTGGTCTAGAGACTGCAAGGAATCTAGTTTAAGTGGTTTCGCTGAACCAAGAATCCCACTGGCTTAAGCCGTGGGAGTGTCAATGAACGTGAAGCCGCGCATTCCAGATTTTTGAGTGAATGTAATACCAATTTAAACGGAGGATACGACAGATCTGATACCGTTTTGAGTTTTGAGTTTTGAGTTGCAAGATAAAGAAACATTGCCGCTTCCAGTAGATCGTCTGTCGCGTTTCAATTTCAAATTGGTATGAGCTTGAAACCGGTGCTAACTAAAGCTTCTACAATTCAAAACTCAAAATATCTCCTACTCTTCGGGAAGCCAAAGCTACGGAGACGCTGAGTGCGATGCACACGCTGCGCGAACGCGAACAAAACTCAATAAGCCTAAAAGCATATAAAAACTGTGTCTGCAATCATCCGCACTCAGTCTTTAAGCTGCATCATTCTGTCCGTAGTGCCTCGTTTTTATCCACTTCAACTGTTTAGGGCGAACAGAGATTCGAGCGGTAGTGCTGGCAACGACGGGCAGCCAATGCAGCATATAGAAAGTGCCGTAAACCGCTCTGAGCAAAATCAATGAGGGTAGAGTAGAAGCATTGGTTTGCGGGGGTGGAGTAGAGAGCGATCGCGTTGAGCGTCGAATCCGCCGCAAGCCAAACGTCATTCCCACCAGAGACATCAAAACCGACAAGCCAGCCAGTGGAGCGAATAATAGGGGCTGGTGGCGCAAGATTGCCATTAAAGTATCGGGTACTGTAGCGCTGGGCAACGCATATTGCAAAACCCAAAAAACAGACATATCGACCGTTTTGCGAATGCCCATGCGAGTCCGAAGGAGCGGTTGCCAATAGTCTAAATAGCGCTGGTAGCCCCCTTCTGCCCAGCGGCTACGTTGATGCCACAGGGCGATCGCGTCGGTCACGCCTTCTTCCTCAACAGCGGGATAAGTAGTGAAATCAATATCCCAATCATCTAAATGCAGGCGGAAAGTCAGATCTAAATCGTCGGTAATCGTCTCTTCGTTCCAGCCGCCACAGCGCTCTAACGCGGTTCGTCGCACAAACTGTCCATTTCCCCGCAGTTCTCCAATCCCGCCGATCGCAATCCGCTGGTCTTGCCAAAACGAATCCAGTGCCATTTCAGCAATTTGCCCTTGAACCCACACATTGCTTGACACATTCGCGATTTGCTTGCGTACCTGCACCGCCCCTAGATCGGCTCGGTCGAACAATGGCAACACCCGCCGAAATAGATCGGGCGTGACTTGAGAATCAGCATCAAAGACCGCAATAATTTCGCCTCTAGTCAGCGGCAACACTTGGTTGAGCGCTCCCGACTTGCCCCCAGAAGATCCGACAGGACGATGAAACACCCGCAGTTGCTCATACTGTTGAGACAACTGCTTCAGCAGAGCCGATGTTTTATCAGTGCTATTGTCGTCAATTACCCATAGCTCATATTGGCTGGTTGGATAATCAAGATTGCACAAGGTTTCAACCAGTCGTTCGATGACCGCCTCTTCATTTTTGGCAGCAACGAGAATCGACACGACGGGCAGGCAAGCTGGATCGACCGTGTTTAGCGGCTTGGCGGGAGGCAGTGGACGCGCAAACAAAATCCGCACGGCGTGAATGCCCACCAGCGTGGTTAAACCTGCGACGAACCAATAGCTCCACGCCACAAAATGAAGGGCGATCGTGCCGCTCCAAATCATCGTTAGCGCGATCGCCGCCCTACGCCGCCGATTGCCAGTTCTATAACTATACGGGTCTGGATCTTCATCCAGTTCGACTAGATCAGATAAATCAGCTAGCAGAGCGCTGATAGGAGGCAGGTCGTTGAAGGAATCGCTTTCGTGCCAGGAATTCTCCCGCATATGTCACCTGATTTAACCACCAATACTTGTCAATCCCTTTAAAGAAGCTAGGAATTAGATAGCACCAAACCGTACACCCTTCACAAACAGACAGCTTGCCCTGCGACTGGCGGTAGCTTTCGACCTCTTCCGACTGTTTATAAAGCTCATAAAGCCGACCATTGATGGGTAAACCTGTTTGAGCAAAGTGATAGCAGGGCAGAAGCAGTTCGTCGTTTGGAGAAATGGCAATTACGGCATCCACTGCTTTGCAGCGAGGATTTTGGGTATCATTTCCACCGGCTTCAATAAAAGCGAGTGCAGCTTTATTGTAGCCAACGTTGGGGTATTGTTTTGCAGCAGACTCGATCGCCAGCACCATATCCGGGGTCGGATTTTTCTTTGAGTTGTAATTGCTGTAGGCAGTAAAAGCTGGATTTAGCCACACTCGCGCCTCTAGCTTTAAGCCTAATTCTGCCACTTCGGGGATGCGATCGAAATTTTGCGCCGTTACCGTATGGTTTAAAACCGGATACTCGCCTAGCGAATGGGCAAGCTCAACCGATTCAACCAGCGTGTCAAAAATTTGTACTCCCCGCGACTGGTTATGGGTTTCAGCATCGGCTCCATCGAGGGAAAAGTTGAGAAAGTCAATCAACCCCTGCATTTCTTTCGCCCGTTTGGGATACAGGATGGTATTTGTGGTCATGCTAGTAACAAAACCCTGTCGTTTTGCCTCCGCATAAATCTGCTGAACGTCAGATCTGAGCAGCGGCTCTCCACCCGTGAAGTCAACATATCTCACACCCAACCGCCGCAAATCCATCAAGTTGGTGCGGATCGTATCAAACTCTGCTTCTTGCTTAGGATCTAACGCCCAAATGTCGCAGAAATGACACCGCGCGTTACAGCGATAGGTCAGATAATAGTTTGCAACCAAAGGTGCCATAGCGTTATACCATCGTCCTAACTGTGGATTTTGTCGAGAAATTGTCAAGATTCATTGAACTACACAATAAGCTTTAGAGAGATGCAACACAAGCATTCGATAAAGTAAGTGACCGTTTTTAGATGAAAAGCGACAAAAGTTTTAGATGATAGGTGAAATTGCTGGTAGGTAGATGAATTAAACTATTTGCCATTCTGCGGGGGTTTAGGCTCCGCTCCACCCCCCTCGATCAGGCTACTGAGAGTTGAGGCTTCGACGAATGCTCAACCAAAGGCGCAGTGGCAACCCGGCAGTCGCAACCCGGTGACAGTTCACTCCCTGCATATAGTATGATGACTCGTTGATTTTGTGCTCAAGACCCCGACTGTTTGCTGTTGGAGTGACGAATCACAGCAAAGCCCTACGGAGTGTGAAACTTTTTGGAGCAAAGTGTTATTTTATGATGATTTTTTGCCCATTCTTAACCAGAATGCGAGTCTATTGGCAGATTTTCATCTTAAAAAGGCTATCTTTTTGACAAGTAGTGAGTCCGTTGCTTGAACGTTTGGGATATTGGCTTAACTCAAATAAAACTATCTAGGATTGCTTTTGGTCTGGAGGTGATATTTACGACTCTGGTGATGGCTTACTTCCAAAGATGGGCTTTAATATTACACGTGCATAAACAAAACAGCTTTAGGACTATTTGGTATGGCTATTGATAAGCTACAGCCCGCACCCCAATCCCAAGTGGGAGTTTACATGCCTTATTATCCGCAGCAAGGGAAGCGATCGATCTTGCCTTATGCCCTTAGCCTTTACCAAAAAGGCAATTTAGAGGGACAACGCCGCATTGAAGGCGGCGAGAGCATTCCTTTTGTCGCAACCTGGAATGTTTTACCGTTGCCTGCTGAACCGACCCTCTGTCGGATTCAGTTTGATAACGAAGCAGATCTGAGCTACGAGCTAAAGTTGGCAAATCATGAGTTTATTGATTTTTTGATTGAGGTCATTTTGAATTTCAAGCGGATGCGGCTGGCAGATTTTTCTCAAAATTTTTACAAAAAGTTGATGCGTTACGAAGAGTAGGGCAGGGGGTATCTCTTCCCATTTTTGATTTTTTGCAGTTATAGTTTTGCGCTGTCAGTGAAGACGGTGCGGGCGGTGAGGATGGTTCCGGTGGGTGGATCGGTGAGTTGTCCGATGCCGAGGAAACCGCCGATTTCGGTGTGAATCCGAAGGGGGGCGCGGCTGGTGGTAAAAGTGTTGGGCAGGTCGTAGGGAGCGATGCGTTGACCTTGACACCAGCGTTTGGCAAGAGTGGGGGAGAGGGCGATCGCCTCCAAATGTGCCAGTGCTTCATCCGGCAAAATAGGTTGAAAGATATTTTGCTGAAGGTGATCTTCCAGTTGTTCTAACGTGAGGCTATTCTGTAGGTTGAAGCCACTGCTTTTAGTGCGAATCAGGTTCACCAGTGTCCCGAAGGTTTGTAATGCAGCGCCCAGATCACGGGCGATCGCGCGAATGTAGGTGCCACCGCCACAGGCAATATCAATCTCCAACTCAGGAAAATCTCCTGAGTGCCAATTCACTATTTTAATTTCCGACACTTCCACAATGCGAATAGGCACTTCCACATTTTTCCCTGATCGCGCCAGATCGTAGAGCCGCTTGCCATCGACTTGAATGGCGCTATAAATCGGCGGTATTTGCTGAATCGTGCCGTGGAATTGCTGGAGCGCGATTTTTACCTCCGCTAAATCTAAATGGGGCGCAGGCTGCTGATTGAGGATTTCACCTTCTAAATCATCAGTCGTGGTGCTGACCCCAAACCGAATCACGGCTCGATATGCCTTATCCGATCGCAAAAACTGAAGCAGCCGAGTTGCCCGACCGACTGCGATCGGCAAAACACCCGTCGCTAAGGGATCAAGTGTGCCCGCGTGCCCGATTCGACGTGTATTCAATAATCGGCGTAATTTTGCCACGCAGTCATGCGACGTGAAACCCACAGGCTTATTTAGATTGAGGAAACCATCCATGTAAAAATTGGCTTTAAGTTCTTTTGTATTCTCTCGGAAGATTCCCAAAACGCAAAACTGCTATTCTCAAAAAGCCGACCGCGATTCCCGCAGGGGTTTCTGTGGAAAGCGATGTTAACGTTTGACGAATCGCCCTTTGCCTGATGAAAATTGCCACCTGGAATGTTAATTCAATTCGCACCCGGTTGCCCCACACGACAGACTGGTTAAAAAATACTTCAGTAGATGTGCTGTGTTTGCAAGAAACGAAAGTCGTGGATGAGAAATTTCCGCGCGAGGCGTTTACCGAAATTGGCTATCATGCCGAATTTTTTGGGCAGCCCAGCTATAACGGTGTTGCCATTTTGAGCCGCGACCCGTTGAGTGATGTCAGCCGAGGCTTTGCGCCCATTTTGGGCAATCGCGTGGCAGAGTTTGATCAACAAAAACGGGTGATTACCGGAATTATTGGCGATCTGCGCGTGGTGAATTTGTATGTGCCCAATGGTTCTGCCGTGGGCAGCGAAAAGTATATTTATAAATTGCGCTGGTTAGAAGTGCTGCATGACTATTTGAAAATTCTGATGCTAGAACCCAATCACCTGCTGGTGTGCGGCGATTTTAATATAGCCCTAGAAGACCGCGACATTCATGATCCTACAGGGCGAGTAAATCAGGTGATGGCAACGGATCTAGAGCGGGTGGCGCTGCAAGTGATTTTCCGGTTGGGCTTGGCGGATGTGTTTCGCAAATTTATCAAGGACGGCGGACACTTTAGCTGGTGGGATTATCGGTCGGCGGCGTTTCGGCGTGATTTGGGCTGGCGGATTGATCACATCTACCTATCGCCTGATCTATATGAAAAGGCGATCGCTTGCACCATTGACAAAGCACCCCGCAAACTAGAACAACCCAGCGACCACACCCCCGTCATCGTCGAAATCTAGCCCTTATTAAAATGCGCTAGACTCCCAGGGTGCGCTGAGCCAAGTCGAAACGCCCCTATTTTGATTCGCCATTTCTCGTTCTTTAGGCAACTAATGACCCATATAACTGTGCCTCCAATGCCAGTTCCATCGCCGCAGTGTCTTGAATTGCTTGCTGCATAACTTGACGGACGGGCATCCCTTGTTCGTGTGCCTTCAGCCAGCGCTGAGCCTCATTGCCGTCGCGCAAAATCTTTTTCAGAGGAGACAAAAAGCAGCTAAAGCCTTGTTTTTTGGCAGTATCCCACACTTCCTGGTAAAGCTGCTCGATCCACTCCTTGGCGATGATCGGGCGACCATCTTGCCAATGGCGCAATTCAGCATCTAGGCTAAGTTTGCCAGCCGCTAGCTCGTTGGCATCGGTGATGGCAATCAGATCATCGCTGGAAAGCTGGCTCATTTGCAATGGATCAAGACCAGGATTGCCGATCGCTTGCAGTAATCGAGCTTCCAGCAGTGCGGTAATTGCCAATAGCGCGATCGGATCGACTACCAGATCACAAATTCGTAATTCCACCCGGTTCAAACTGTAGGGGCGGCGATCGCCATTAGGGCGCACCGAACTCCAGAGATGACGCACATTTTGCATGGTGCCTGCGGCTAGCTGCTGTTCTGTCCAACGAATAAAGTGCGCATGGTTTTCAAACAGCGGCACATGGGCAGGCGTTTTAGGAAACAGGCTCCAGCGAGTGGAATGATAGCCCGTTGGCGCTTCATTCAAAAATGGCGATGAGGCAGTTAGAGCTAAGATCAAAGGCGCTTCCACCCGTACCAGCCGACAAGCCCGTATCAGCGTTTCTAAGTCTGAAATGCCAATATTGATATGAATGCTGGCAGTGACCACTTTGGTGCCATAGGTTTGCTCAATGTAGGTGTGGTAAGGATTACTAGGATCAGAGCGCAAGAAGCGATCGCTGCCACCCAATGCCAACGTGCTACCCGGCAACAGCGTGTAGTCGCCCAACTGTTTCAAATAATTGCGGAGCTTAAATCGCGGCTGCAACAGGTCGCACAACAGCCGCTCATAGCGATGACAGGGCGGGGTTGTATATTCCACGTTGCGGCTATCGGGTTCGCGCACAAACCCATCTAACGCCGCTACAATCTTGTCAGAAAGCCCAACAGCATCGCCCGCAGGGGTGCTGGTGTAAATCTCAACTTCAAAGCCTTTAGATAGCACAATGATTTCTCCCTGAACGCGATCGCTTCCACTCTAGTGTCTAGTCTAGTATCAGGGAAAAGGTGAGTGAGTGATTCAACCAAAAGCATGAGGCGATGAAGCAGGAGAAATTTGGCACTTAATATTTAGGAGATGTCCACCGCTGGTGGGCACCGGGTTGAACGCAGCCGAAACACACGCAGACTGAGTATCGCCCCCTTAATGGGGTTCGCAGTCGGCTAAATGCCTTCAGGGAGCAATGGGGGTTGAATTGGTGATCAACGGACTGGATGATCCTAACCCCTCGTTGAGTTCTTCAAGACGCTGGTCGTGATCTGAGATGGAGGATGAAATGATCTCGTCGTCAATTTGGAGGCGATCGCAGGGAATAGTATCTGCCAAAATCGCGCTTGCCATCATGCCACAATGAATTTCTAGTAACGAGTCTGGCATTGTCTCAAAGATTAATCGCTGCCCTGGAAATACAACCCGTTCAAAATACCAGTTTGGAATGTTGGTAATTCGAGCAATCTGCATCCGGCTGGTGGCGTTGACATAGCAGCAAGTGATTGCACTGCGCTGATCAGACGGGAGGGGATCAAAAATTTGAGCCATGTTGGGTAGATTGCGCTAAAGGATTTTTAAAATATGCTCCACCTTACCATTGGCGATCGCGGCTAGTTGTAAATCCAATCACTAACTCAGAAGAAAGGCGAAATTAAAGCTAACCTAAATTACCGGTTTCGATTCCGCTCAACCCTCTTTCTACAGAAATATTGAACATTCAGCGAGATCGAAATGCGTCTAATAGAGCATTGCATCCGCTTATTGATCAAGCTTACTTATCAAGAGGATTGTTCTTCTAAAAATCTAACGCCCTGCCAGATTTTCTAAATTTCTTAAAATTAGCTCCCACATCAGCAGTAGCATTAACCTGCCAAAAATCTTTGACTCTCAGCTTCTTGCACTGTTGCCGGTAACTCTAGGCAATAGCCAGCACCATAAACAGTTTTGATGTAGCGCGGGTGGCGGGGGTCTGGTTCTAATTTAGTGCGTAGATGGCGGACGTGGACGCGAATCGTCTCAATGTCATCATTTGGATCGTAGCCCCAGACTTCTTTGAGAATTTCGCTCGGAGAGACGGTTTGCCCGTGGCGTTGAAGTAGGCAGTGGAGTAGTTCAAACTCCAAATGGGTTAGCTTGACGGTGCGATCAAACCAAATTGCCTCAAACCGCTCAGGCACTAATGTTAACGGACCGTAGTTTAAAATCTCGCTATGTTTGGCGGCTTGGGGAATGCGATCGGTGCGGCGCAGTAAGGCTCGAACCCGCGCCAGCATTTCTTCTAGCTCAAAGGGTTTTGTGAGATAGTCATCGGCACCCGCATTAAAGCCATCTACTTTATCTTGGGTTTGCCCTAAAGCAGTCAGCATCAGCACTGGAATATTAGTGGTGCGCTCATCTCGCCGGAGCCGCTGGCACACTGTAAAGCCGTCTACTTTTGGCAACATCAAATCCAGCATGATCAAATCGGGTTGAATCTGCAATGCCATGGCTTGCCCTTTGATACCATCTGAAGCTTGATTAACTTCATATCCAGCCATTTCCAGGTTAACGGCGACTAATTCAGAAATTGCGGGGTCGTCATCAATGACGAGTATCCGAGGCATGATCAAGTAAGGTAATTTACTGAGGGTTTACTGAAGATTTTTAGAAAATTCAACTATCTTTGTGAAAGTGATAGACAAAGAATTTGATGGTTCTAAATAACAAGATTTTGTCACAATTCTTTTGTTTTTGGTTAACAGATTTATTTGTTGAATAACCCGCTAAATGGGGACAAGTCTCTCAGGTGCCCTTAGTTTTGGGGCAAACAAACTTTTTTCGGTCGCCAAATTTTCGGTCGCAAAAAAACAGTTGCCCTCATTTTCTGATTAGTCTGGCTTGCAGCCCAGCCAGACTAGGGTAATGGTCGATCGCTGATCGCCATATCTAAAGTTTTCACCAAAAAAGCCCAGCGATCGCTGGCTTCCTCAATGATTTTTGTGGTGGGTTTTCCGGCTCCATGTCCGGCTTTAGTTTCAATCCGAATGAGCATGGGTGCATCACCTTGGTGGGCAGATTGCAAGGCAGCGGCAAACTTGAAACTGTGGGCAGGCACCACGCGATCGTCGTGGTCAGCCGTGGTAATTAGCGTCGCTGGATAAGCAGTGCCCGGCTTGAGGTTGTGCAGCGGCGAGTAAGCATAGAGGGCTTTGAACTCCGCTGGATTGTCGGGGGAACCATATTCCGCAATCCACGCCCAGCCAATCGTGAACTGGTGAAAGCGCAGCATATCCATCACGCCCACCGCAGGTAACGCCGCTCCAAATAGCTCTGGGCGTTGAGTCATGCAGGCACCCACAAGCAGACCGCCGTTACTGCCACCCGCGATCGCCAGCTTCGATGAACGGGTGTATTGATTTGCAATCAGCCACTCTGCCGCCGCAATAAAATCATCAAACACGGTTTGCTTTTTCAGCTTCATACCTGCCTGATGCCAGTCTTCGCCATATTCACCGCCGCCGCGCAGATTGGGCACTGCATACACGCCCCCCCATCTCCAGCCACGTCAGCAGGCTCACGGAAAAGCTCGGCGTGAGAGAGACTCCAAAGCCGCCGTAGCCATATAAATAGGTAGGATTGCTCCCATCCAGCTTCAGTCCTTTTTTATGGACAATAAACATGGGCACTTGGGTGCCATCCTTACTGGGATAGAACACTTGACGGGTTTCATAGTCTTGAGGATTGAAATCAACAGTGGGTTGGCGAAAGGGAGTGCTTTCACCCGTGACCATGTTGTAGCGGTAAATGGTGGGCGGCGTGGTGAAACTGGTGAAGCTATAAAAGGTTTCCGTGTCGTGCCGTTTGCCGCCAAAGCCGCCAGCAGAGCCGATTCCCGGCAAGTCTACCTCTCGCACTAGCTGTCCTTGCAAATCGTAGAGGCGAATTTGACTGCGAGCATCTTTCAGATAAGAGGCGACGAATTGATTGTTCAACAAGCCTACGCCTTTAAGGGTTTCCGCCGATTCGGAAATGATTTCTTGCCAGCCCTCTTTGGCAGGATTGCTCAGGTCGATCGCAATCACCCGACCGCGTGGCGCGTTTAAATCGGTGCGAAACCAAAACTTGCTGCCGTCATTATCCACCAGGGAATATTGGGCTTCAAAGGTGTTGATCAGTTCCACCACGGGCGCATTGGGAACGGTCAGATCTTTGTAAAACACCAAATTGCGCGGGTCGGTGCCCAGCCATACGGAGATCAACAAATAGCGCCCATCTTCAGTCACACTGCCGCCGAAGCCCCATTCTTTGTGATCGGGGCGATCGTAAATCAGCACATCTTCTGACTGGGCTGTTCCCAAACGGTGGTAATACAGCTTTTGGAAATAGTTCACCGCTTCCAGTTGGGTTTTGCTGTTGGGTTCGTCGTAGCGGGAGTAGAAAAAGCCTGTGTGGTCATGGCTCCAAGATGCGCCAGAAAATTTAACCCAGTTGATTTGGTCGGGCAGATCTTGACCTGTTTCCACGTCGCGCACTTTCCAGGTTTGCCAGTCAGAGCCGGAGGTGGATAAGCCATAGGCAAGGAGTTTGCCGTTTTCACTGACGGATAAGCCCCCAAGCGCCACGGTGCCATCGGCAGAAAGGGTATTGGGATCAAGCAGCACGGTTGGCTCGTCGGTTAAAGCTTTGAGCGTGTAAAGGACGCTTTGATTCTGTAATCCGTCGTTTTTGAAGTAAAAGTAGCGCTGGGCGGAGTCGGTTTGCGGTCCGTCGCCCTGCTTAAACGGAATGCTGTATTTTTCGTAGTTCCACAACTTAGTTAAGCGATTTTTCAAGCGATCGCGCGTGGGAATCTCTGCCAAAAAGCCCATCGTCAGCTTATTCTGCGCTTCAATCCAGGCACGGCTTTCAGGCGAGTCGGGGTTTTCGAGCCAGCGGTATGGGTCGGCAATCTGAATGCCGTGGTAGTCATCCACTTGGTTCATTGGGGCGCTGTTGGGATAAGCAAACGGTGCGATCGTCATAGCTTGTGACACGGGAGAATATCCTCCACTATGGCAGATGAATGCCAGCAGCATCGCAACCCCCATTAGAATAATTCGGTTTTTCATGAAGCGACGCAGTTTAGGTTCCGGGTTCCAGAAGTCGGGTGTTGGGTTTCAGGTTTCAGGTTTCAGGTTTCAGATTTCAGGTTTCAGATTTCAGGTTTTAGGTTTTAGGGAAGAGGAAAGAGAAGCTACCGATGCCAAGTCCTTCGAGTTCAAAACTCAAAACTCAAAACTCAAAACTCTAATTAGCCGTTAGCTAACATCAACGAGCGAGGAAGTAAAGTGAGCGGCGATCGCGCTAGCTGCCAAGATTAAAGTTAACATCCCCGCTGTAATCCATAGTAGTGGTACTCCATTCCAGGGACGCACCTGTAGCTTGCCAGACGGCAAAAAGGCGACATCAAACTGCGCCAAAGTAGGAACGATGCCATTGTCTGGGTTCAACACTTCGGGAATGACTAATTTAGGGAGCGGGGTTTGTTGGACCTGATGAGTGGCAGGCTGATTCATGGGTTGATAAGCCGCGATCGCCCCCGTTTCCGTCACTGCCACCCGATAGTGAAGGGATTCTTGATTTAAATGCTCACTCGTCCAAGCATCGCTTAAGTGCTGGTGCAGTCGTTTCCCTAACTGCCTTGCCCGGTTGTAGCTCACGCCGGATGGTGTCAGCAGGGGCACCGTATGATTGCTATCCCGACGCTGCAATGCACACAGCGCGATCGCTTGAATACTGCCTAAAACGCCTGCCCCTAAGACATTCACATCTAACGGAACATTGACGTTTAACAGCGCCAATCCAGCACTCAATGCGGTGAATAGCGCCGATGTAATGACTGCGATCGAGGGCACCCCAATCCACCAACGGCTTGAGCGAGTATATTGCCGCAGCAATAGCCACTGTGCCAGCCCTAGCCAAATAGAGCAAATCGCTGCCAACACGCTGCGAGTGAACCCGGTGAGCATTACCATTGCCTGAGGAAGCACTTTTTCAGCCAGAGCATTCACTTCGGGCAAGGTCATCGCTTGCCCAATCCAGCCCCACCAGGCTTCTAAAGTGGTGATCAGTAAGACATAGCCCGTTGCCCCTGCCAAAATCCACAGCCAGTCGGGCAAATACCGCCGCAGCACCAACCACTGAGTAGCACTGACTACTATCCCCGATACAAAACCAGTGACCAGCGCCGACAGCAAACCTTTGCCTTCTAAATAGTTGACCCACGTTGGGTCTTGCACCGATCGCAGCGTCAACCCAATCAGAAACCAGCCAACCCCGGTCGCCAGCACAAATAATCCCGTAAATTGAATTCGTTCAAACGGAGGAATGAGATGCCGAGATTGAGCGTGCGAGATAGAAGGCATGGTGAGGAAAATGAGGTGCGATCGCATACGGCTAGATGATACAGAGCAACCGCAGCATTGAAGACAAAATGTACACCATTTAAGTAGCGCCATCGCGGGAGTAATCGCCCCTGATTCAGTTATGACGAGCCTTGCAGCGTTTTCGCAAGTTTAAAAGTTTCCTTCACATCCGCTCACAATGCATTCAGCACCAACCTGGCTGACTGAACACTTCACCTAAAACGAGCTTCTAGCTGAGAAAGCCGTGATTCTAAAGCATTGAATCGATCTTTGGCTTCGATCGCCAAGGTTGCCAGTCGATCAATCATCTGGCGATCGCTCAGGGCTGAAGGACTTGTTGGACGAGGAATGGGCGGCGTTAAATTGGGGAACCGGAAAGAGTCGCCTCGGCGCAGTTGATTCACTTCGGATTGAAGTTGCTGCATCTGCGATCGCAATTGGTTAATATCATTCTGCAAGTTAAACGTAGCTTGAGCAGAGGTGCGACTTTGCCATAAAAGCAAGACGGCAAAAGCTGTTGTGAATAAGAGCGCAATTCTCAGCATCATGTCACCTTTCGTTACAAAGAGATGGGAGAATAGGAAAATTGGCAAGGGTAGTGAGGTCGCTTGCCCTGGAAATATTAGTAATTGGCTAGCAGCGGAGTTGGAGAAATGCTTAAGCGGACAGTGGTGATGCTGATGGTGATCGTCAGTTTAAGTTTGCAAGGATGTGTATCTAGCGCAACCGGGTTTAAAAGCTTCGTAGACAGTTTAGATGGTTACCAGTTTTTATATCCTAACGGGTGGCTTCAGGTGCAAGTGTCGGATGGACCGGATGTGATATTCCATGACATTATCGAGCAAACAGAAAATGTTAGCGTTGTGATCAATCCAGTCACCACTGGCAAATCGCTCAAAGATTTGGGCGATCCGAGTCAGGTCGGCTACAAACTTTCTAAAAGCGCGATCGCTCCTCCTGGATCGGGTAGAGAAGCAGAATTGGTCAACGCCGAAATGCGAGAAATCGGCAACAAAACCTACTACTTGTTGGAATATGCCGTAAAAGTTGGCGATAAAGCCCGTCACAATTTAGCTAGCGTTGCGGTTAGTCGGGGCAAACTCTACACTATTAACGCATCCACTACTGAAGATCGCTGGGAAAGAATGAAAGACATGATAGAAAAAACGGTGCGATCGTTCTCAGTGTACTAAGCAGGTAGCGGGTTTCAAGAGTTAGGGAACCAGAGGAAAGCAAAAGTAACACTCAAAACTTTCTTAAAATTTCTAACTCAAAATATCTCCTGCGGAGACGCTTCGCGTGGGCAAAGCCAGTCCGAAGGACTTACAAAACTCAAAACTCAAAACTCAAAACTTCTTCCTCCACACTCGCATGGGCATCCCACAGTTTGTTTTGGCTTCGGCTTCTCCAGCACGACGACGATTATTGCAAATTGCGGGAATTGATCCGATTGTGCAGCCAAGCGATTTTGATGAATCTCAAATTACCAGCGCCGATGCCGATTTGCTGGTGCGAACCCTGGCTTTGAGGAAAGCGGATACCGTTGCAAAACAAATGGTAGAGGCAGGAGTGTCAGTGCCAACGCTCGTTTTGGGATGTGACTCGGTTTTGGCGATTCAGGGTGAGATTTATGGCAAGCCTGATACTTCAGCGGAGGCGATCGCTCGGTGGCAAGCAATGCGCGGTCACATCGGCGGACTTTATACTGGGCACACGTTGATTCACCTGCTTCCCAATCAATCAAAATTTTCTGAGGCACCCCTCAAAACCATCGTTCGCTGTCAAGTGACGCAGGTTCATTTTGCGAACATCAGCGATCGCCAAATTGAGGATTATGTTGCCACCGGTGAACCCATGTACTGTGCTGGTTGCTTTGCACTAGAAGGAAAAGGCAGCTTTTTGGTTGAAAAACTAGACGGGTGTCACAGCAATGTGATTGGGCTGAGTATGCCGCTGCTGCGTCAGATGATGGCGGAGTTTAGCTATAACATCACCGATTTTTGGTAGACGTATCAAGCTTTTCCTGAACCACTTGGCAATAAAATTCTTCTAGTGCGATAACGCAGGTTGGGTCATCGAAGCTCTTAGAGCATTGAGCTTGCATGACTGTTGAGATTTCACGTCTCCAAGTTGGCTCCTGTGCCAATCGGACGGCAATATTAATGTAGTCTGCTTCGTGGGTCGCGATCGTGTCGGTGATCCCCAAGGTTTGCAAGATGCCCGTGGAAAGCCGACCCCGCATAAATGCTCCAAGACAGTTTACTATTAGTAGCCCACAGGCGATCGAGTTCCTGTTTCTGTGCGTCAGTTAACGGAAGTTCGTCTTGCCGTTCCAGGATGCTCTCCCAAAGATCTTCAGCCAGTTGGATGCGTTCAGCAATGCTGAGTTAAGAGATTTCAACTTTGAGGCGGGGGGGGATTGCTCATCGCGTTAGTTTAATTGGGTTGATATTCTGCTTTAGAAATGACAAGCGCTCTGAATCATATCTAACACTGTACCTACTTGGTGCCAAGAACCAGAACGCTGGAATGGAGCCTTGATAATCCAAAACGACCTTACTGTGATGTGAGGCAGCAAGATTTGGTGACGTTTGAAGGTATTAGTGAATCTCAGTACAGGACAAAAAGCTTGAAAAGAGGAGCAAGGTAGGGTTTCATCAGAATTACCACACTCATGAGAAACCCTATGAGTCAATACAGCGAATTAAAGCAAGTCCTCCAAGCGCAATTGAACTGGCATGGAGCGCGGATTTCATTTCTGGCGTTGTTTTTGTTAGCCTTGCTGAAAGTCAAAACGGTGAACTTGAGCGACCTGTGTTTAGGGTTTGGTGGCAGGGCA
>JBGSWI010000044.1:0-71348 GCA_041752515.1 Leptolyngbyaceae cyanobacterium
TTTTGCAGTTCTTCCCACAACGCTACAATCAATGCATCTTTTGCCTCATCTGTGAGTTGCTTTAGGTCGGGAAGTTCTGTCATACCCTCACTCTATCCCCTTTGCAGATTTTGTCAATTTACCCCAGTTGAGCAATTACAAATAATCAATGGCACCCTCAGCATTGGCAACCCACATCATTTGAGGCAGTGCATCCATTAACTGCTCATATTGATTGTGAGAATGCAGTTCAGGCTGATATGAATCAGAGCCTAAAACACTCAATGGATCAGCAGAACTAGAAACTTCACTCATGAGGTAAATTCAATCCAGCACACACTTCTGCTGCAAGACACTTAATTTTCAAGATACTTAATTTTATAGTTTCTAAGTCTGATAAACCCAAAAAATCAGAGCCACCTGCCTCAGCTTCAACTCCTCCAACCGTCTAAAACTTAACTCTTTGAAAACACTTTTGACACATAGCGCCTGATTTATAGAAAAACAAAGTACTATGTGCAAAACTGCATATACCCAATGGTTGAACTTGGGAATAAATTTTTCTAGATGAGCAGTATTTATGCATCCACTCAGAAAAATAAATGGCTTGAGCCGCTTGTGAAAGCTGAAGGAAACTAGGCGCACAATTTGCGTAAGTTTTATAGGGGCTGCGCTTAACCCACACTGCTCCCCAAATCGTTAAACCTAGAGTATTAATAAAAGACAAATGACTGATATTGGGATTGTGCTAATTGAAGATCACGACCTGACTCGGTTAGGCTTGCGGACTGCATTACAGCGACACAATGGCATTCGGGTTATAGGAGAAGCTGGCAATGCCACACAGGGATTAACGTTGCTGCAAGACAAGCAGCCCGATGTTGCGGTGGTAGACATTGGGTTGCCGGATATGGATGGGATTGAGTTGGTTCGTCAGTTCAAGCAGTTTCAAGTAGACCATCAAAACTTCTCAACTAAAATCCTGATTCTGACGATGTATGATACCGAAAACTCGGTATTAGCTGCCTTTGCCGCCGGTGCTAATTCCTACTGCATGAAAGATATCAACATTGACCAATTGGTAGAGGCAATCCAGTCAACCTCTGAAGGGAACTCGTGGATCGATCCTACGATCGCAAATATTGTGCTGCGGCAGGTGCGTCAACCGATCGCAGTTGACCCTACTCAACCCAAAATGATCAGCATTGAAGGAGTTGAGGCGGCGTATGAAGAAATTTTGGACAATATGCAACTGACCGATCGCGAACTAGAGATTTTGCAATTAATTGTGGAAGGGTTGAGCAATAACGCGATTGGTGAAACCTTGTTTATCTCTTTGGGCACGGTCAAAACGCACGTCCGCAACATTTTGAGTAAACTTTGTGCTGATGATCGCACTCAGGCAGCCGTGTTAGCGCTGCGATCGGGCTTAATTAGCTAGCACTCCCCCTGTTAGCCAGGGAAACTTAGCCAGGGCAACATTTTAGATAGGTTCCCCTGGCTGGCGATCGCACATTAACTGATGCCAAACATGGCTCGAACTTGCTCAATTGAAAGCTGCCATTGGTGCTCTGGCTGCCAACTGTCTACGTCAAAGGTGGAGGCTTGCCCGCGTTGATAGGCACGCACAATTCTCTGCCCTATTGGATTTGGGCGATCGCAAGATTGGGCAGATACCATTTTCAGCAGCCCTAATCCCAAAAGAATCTGAGCCACATGAAACTTAGCACCCAGCAAAAAAGCTTGTACTTCCACTTCACCGATGGGGTCGGTGTCGTAGCCCGTGAGGACATGGATGCTGTCGTGGAGTTGCTTGCGGCGAGGTCCGGTGGTAAACGGTTTGAGGTCATTCTGATTCAAAAAATCTGCTAGCGCCCGACCCAAAGTTCCCGGTGGCAATGATTGCAGATGTGGTAGCTCAACGATGGGGGGCACGTTGATGCCTAATATTTCACTGACTTGATCAACTCGCTGCAAAAAATGGGCAATTCTGGCTTCTGGCGATCGCATTAAAACTTGCATAATCTGGGACTCCTCTATTGTTTGGTTTGAAACTATCGGGTGCTAAACGGTTGTACCGTTTTGAGTTTTGAGTTTTGAGTTTTGTAAGTCCTTCGGACTGGCTTTGCCTACGCGTAGTGTCTCTGTAGGAGATATTTTGAGCTTTGAATTGTAGGAACCCGGTTCAGCATCAACGGCATTGGCACCATCGCCACGCCGATCGCCGCAGCTAGTAGTTTGCGTTTCATGGATGAGATGCTCCTGTTTGAGTGGGATGCTCCTATCGTAGAAAAGTCAGCCGCGATCCACCTGAGGCAGATGCCCCGACTTTGTTTAGGACATTTGTCCCGATCGCGCCAAAATTTTCTGCCTCCACTCCTCCACCGTTCTCCCCATGCGTCGATTTTTATCGCCTAAAACTCATCCATTCCCGTTTCTGCTGTATTTGGAATGGCTGCTGCTAGCGATCGTGGTTGTGAGTGAAGCCGCATCTTTGGGAGTGTACGATCTGCCGCGATCGCCGCTGCTCAGCCTGGGATGTCTTGTCATTTTTACGCTCATGGGGCTGCGGCTCCCCTTCTCTAAACCCGGTCGGATTGCCTATACCGGGGTGGAACTGGCGTTAATTATGATTGTGTCTTTTCCCGGTGGCATCTCTCTATTTGCCTTGCTTTATATTGTTTTAGTCATTCGCAACTGTGTCTTGTTCAGCTATCGGGAAGACTCAAGCAGGCTGGTTTTTGGGATCACTGGAATTGCATTTGGGCTGTGTGTGTTAACCCAATTACACCGATTTCGGCGATTTCCGTTGCCGGACGGCATGGCAGCACGAGTCTCTCATCTCTGGTTGAGTGCGCCGCTGCTGGTGGGACTGGTGATTTTGTTTTTACATTTGCTCGTGGGTGCAATGTTGGCGGAACGGAAAAGCCGTGAAAACCTGGCTGCGACCAATGTTCAATTGCGAGAGTATGCGCTCAAAATTGAGCAGCTAGCCACTGTGCAGGAGCGCAACCGTATCGCCCGTGAAATTCACGATGCTTTGGGGCATTCGCTGATCGTGCTTAATTTGCATCTTGAGGCTGCCTTGCGGTTGATGTCGTCTGATCCAGCAGAAGCAAAAGACCTGTTGATGGAAGCCCAGCAGGTGAGCGCGACGGCGTTACAAGAAGTGCGCCAATCGGTATCGGCACTGCGGACTGATCCGCTTCAGGAGCGATCGCTCACCACCGTGATTCAACTGCTCGCCGATGATTTCCAGTGCTCAACAGGGATAGTGCCCCTGTGCCAAATTCAGATCAATCAACCGCTCTCTGGCACCATTCAATTAGCGGTTTATCGCATTGTGCAAGAAGCGCTCACCAACATTTGCAAGTATGCCAAAGCAACTCAGGTCAGCATTCACTTAGAAACCAGTTCAGACTTAAAGTTGATGATTCAAGATAATGGCAAAGGATTTGATAGTCACCAAAATATTACTGGATTTGGACTACGCGGCATGAAAGAGCGGACTCTGGCACAATTGGGCAAGTTTGAGGTGATTTCCACTCCTGGAAACGGCTGCCAAATCACGGCTTGGTTTCCACTCGCCGCTGCTAATGAAATACCGATGATCAATACCCCACTCGCCCCCTTTTGATCATGATTCGCCTTCTTTTAGTAGATGATCAATCTCTCATTCGTCGCGGCATGAAAGCATTGCTGAAAACAGACCCTGATCTGAATGTGGTAGGGGAAGCCGAAAATGGAGAAGCCGCGATCGCGATCGTAGAAGCACTCCAGCCTGATGTGGTGTTGATGGATGTGAGAATGCCAATTATGGACGGAGTTGCAGCAACAAAAATCATGGGTCAGCGCTTCCCCCAAACAAAAGTGTTGATCCTCACCACCTTTGATGATGATGAATATGTTGCTCAGGCAATCCGGTTTGGGGCATCAGGCTATCTGCTCAAAGACACTCCCTTTGAAGAACTCACTCAGTCCATTCGATTGGTTCACAAAGGTTATACGCATCTAGGTCCAGGATTAGCCAGCAAGATGATGGCAGCCGCGATCGCACCCCCATCCAATCGTCTTGCCCAGTGGAATGAACTGACTCCGAGAGAACAAGAAATTTTACAGTTAATTGGTACGGGTGCCAGCAATCGAGAAATCGCCGAGGCACTTTACATTTCTGAAAAAACGGTGCGCAATCATGTCACCAACCTGTTGAGCCAACTAGGGCTGCGCGATCGCACTCAAGCCGCTATCTTTGTTCACTCTTGCTCATTTCCAAATCAATAGCTTAATGTAATTTTTTGAGTTTCATAACCTATTAGTTTTCTCTTTTTGCTCATACTCAGTGTAGATCTCTCCCTGCTGAAAGACCCGTCTTTAGATAGAAGAATAAATTGAGATTTGGCTCTAAGTTGAAGAATATACAGGAGGCAAACGCCTGATCTCCTCCACACACAAAAGGAAAAATATTATGAGTGCTGAAGATAGATTGAAAGCTGTTGCAAAAAACGTCGAAGGCAAAGCTCAAGAGATTTCTGGCAAAGTTACAGGCAACCCTGAGGATGAAGCTGCGGGCAAGGCTAAGCAAGTTGAATCCAAAGCTAGACACACGGTTGAAAATGTAAAAGATGATGTCAAAAAAGCAATTGACTAATCATTTCAGATCGCTTTTTTAAGCTCTGCGTGATTCAATATGCTACTGCTAGCACCTAAGTTTATTCAATGCTTAGGTGCTTTTTTAGGGTTAGGGATACTATTTTTATACTCGTTTGAAATTGAAACGCGACAGATGATTTTCTGAAAACGGCAATGCTTTTTTAGAACTCAAAATATCTCCTAGGTCGACGCTACGCGTTGGCAAAGCCAGTCCGAAGGACTTACAAAACTCAAAACAGTATTAGAAGAGTTACTAGATATGAAACACTCCCTCAAAAGATTGTGAAACAGTCGCATTAATTGCTACTTATGGTAGAGGAGTTGCTTGATTAATCGACTATAAGCTGTTACCAATTCACGATTATTACATTTGGATATTACTAATTATGGCAAACAAAAACGCTGATTCTAATACTTATGATCGGGGTATTGTTCCGGCTGAAACGGCTGCCCGGATGGAGCGGGAAGGCGATAACTATAAGGAACTCCCTGAAGAAGATAGCAAAGATAGTTTAGATACAACCGGTGGGTTCACGGTTGATCAAGAAGGTTTGTTAAACAACTATGCGATCGAACCTGAAATGTACTATGAAGTGCCGGGGGATGCCAAACAAGCGGAGGAAGAGGAGTTGCGCGATCGCGTCCAAGAGTTAAAAGAAGTCAATGAAACCAGTGAAGATGGAAAGTTGACTACTGACCACGACTCCCGCGGCAGAGGTCCTGGCGTTATTTAAAGTGTAGGTGAACCAACCCAGGGCATTTGATCCATTCAAATGCTCTTTTTTGTGATTAAATCCCAAAAAACAGGGTATTCACAATCTGAACTTTAGAGGAATATAAGAGAGATCCTCTCATCCTTTCTGCTTGTGTCTTCTCTCCAAAGAATTCTCATTACTTGGTCTCTGGTGCTGGTTGCAGGCTGGTTAACTACTCAAGCGCTGAGCTATGTGGGTGGGCTAATTAGTATCCTATTAACTGCTGCCTTAATTGCCTTCCTGCTTAACTACCCCGTTGATGCCCTCAAAAACCTGTTGCCGCGCACTGCCGCCGCTGTGATTGTTTATTTGTCGAGCGTTGTGCTGATTGTTCTGTTGTTAGTCATTTTGCTGCCGCCTGTCATCAATCAAGGCGTACAGTTCATTACCGGTTTCCCAAACCTACTCGCCCAAGCCCAGGATAAATTCACAGGATTTCAGGTGTGGAGCGATGAACATGGCTTTCCGATCAATGTTCAACTGCTCACATCGCAGGTTTTAAATCGGAGTCAGGCGATCGCAGAGTCTACGGCAACAAAAGGAGTGAGCCTGGTTTTAGGCACTTTCAATCGCTTTATCGATTTCATTTTAATTTTGGTGATTTCATTTTATATGTTGATCGATAGCGATCGCCTTTGGAAAGCTTTTACCTCCATTCTCAGCCCTGTCATTCAGCAAGAACTGACGGTTAGCTTACGCACAAACCTACAGCGTTTTGGCACTGGGCAATTGCTTTTGGGAACCTTTATGGCGATCGCCTTAACAATCGCTTTTTGGATTTTACAGGTGCCTTTTTTCCTATTATTTGCCGTGTTTATCGGAGTGATGGAAGTGATTCCATTTGTTGGTGCAACCTTAGGAATTGGCACCGTTGTTTTGATTGTTTTATTCATTGATTGGTGGCTGGCGCTCAAGGTTTTAGCAGTTTCTTTGATCATTCAGCAAGTGAAAGACAACTTCATTACGCCCAGACTGATGGGCAAATTAACGGGGTTGTCGCCGGTGTTTATTTTTATCTCTTTGCTGCTAGGAGCCAAGATTGGCGGGTTACTAGGGATTATCCTGGCGATTCCATTAACAGGGGTGGTCAAAAGCTTCGTAGAAGTCGTTTCGGAGCCAACCCTACCGCCTCAAACAGGCTCATTTTTCCGCAATCCGCTTGTGCTGAAAGATACTAATAGTGCTTTGGCAATGAACCCAAAAGTAGGTGCGCCCCAAGAAAGCTAGCAGGCGCAACTGCAGCATCAGTCTATTCTGTATCGCCAGCGGGAGCTAGGGGCAAACAGACGGTAAAAATGCTACCTTCCCCTAGCTTAGATTGGGCAGCGATCGCGCCTTGATGAGCTTCCACAATTCGCCGAGAAAGGTAAAGACCCAAACCACTCCCCGATCGTTTATTTTCTCCCTGACGAAACCGCTCAAATAAATTTTCCTGGTCTTCTAAAGAAATGCCAGAGCCGGTGTCTTTTATCTCGACCATCACCCAGGTTGGATCGAGTAAGGTGGGCGGAGGATCGCCGCTACAACCAGTGAGATGCACCTCAATTGAGCCGATGTCGGTGAACTTAATGGCATTGCCAATCAGGTTCGTAAATAAGCGACGTAGTTCTAAGCGATCGCCCATCACCGTCATCGGGTACTCACTTCCTGCGGGGTCAACCTGCATCGTCATTGCCAAACCCTTTTCTTCAGCTAAGGGCGATAGCTCGGTGACGATCGCCTGAAGGAGTGGCTGCAAATCGCACCGGGAAAGGCTGAGGGTCTTATGCCCCGCGTCATGGCGATACACTTCCAAAATAGTATTGACCATTTGCAGCAAATTTTGGTTGCTCTGAACCATCATGGCGATCGCCTCTGTCATATCGGGCGAAATTTCCCCAAACGCTTCTTGCTTAAATAACGTCAACATTCGATCAGCAGCGACTAGAGGAGTGCGCAGGTCGTGAGTCAATCGATACACAAAATCTTCTCGTTGGCGAGACAATTGCTCTTGCTGCTGTTTGGCGAACTCTGCCTCTTGCTCTAAACGATAAAGCCGCACGGCATTTCGGAGAATGCGGGATAGACGTTCAGGCGATACTTTAGATTTTGGGAGATAATCTGTGGCTCCCGCTTTCATCAGGTCTACTGCAATTTGCTCATCGCCTTGCCCAGTTAGCACAATGATGGGGGTATTCACCTTGTCTTTTCGCAAATCTTTAATCAGCGATAAACCATCTCGGTCGGGCAGTCGATAATCCAAAAAAATGCAATCAAATATGGTGTTTTTTAATTCAGCGATCGCCGTGCTGCAATCCACGGCTTCAGACGGTGTGATGGCTACTCCAGCCGTTTTCAAGGCGCGACGTACCGCCATCCGATCGACATCATCATCGTCAACCACTAGAATTTTTAAAGTTTTTTCCATAAAAGATGGGGCAGTTTCTTGATCGCTATCTTCTATCAAATCGGACTGAATGTGAGCAGAATTCATTAATTAGGTAACTCACACAGCGCCCAGTATTTGTTTAAAGTTGCCATCAATTCTGCAAAATTACTAAACGTGACGGGTTTTAAAATATATCCTGCTACGTTGAGATTATATGCCTCAATGCGATCGAGATCTTGATTAGAAGTTGTGAGAACCACCACAGGCGTAGACCTCAAAGTATCGTCAGCGCGTAGCTCTTGTAAAAACTCCAACCCGCCCATGCGGGGCATATTCAAATCAAGCAAAATTAATCGGCGACCATTAGGCAGCAACGGTAATGTTTTTGATTCTCCCCGAAGCATGGTCAGTGCTTCCAGCCCATTACTGGCGATATAAAGCGGATTGGTAATATGATTCCGCTTAAATGCCCGTTGCACATTCATCACATCCACTTCATCATCCTCAACGAGGAGGATGTTCATCAATCTGTCTTCCATTTCTAGTTACAAACAATTTTGCTTATTAAGAGTTTGTTACGCCTATTACTTTTATTCTAGGCAGGAATTCTGAGCTTATCCGTCAGTCTAGAGGTAGATACCCGTGTCCTACAATCATTCATCCTAGGGCTTAACTCATTCGCTGGGAAGCCGTTTTATGCATCTTTTTAAAGATGAAGCGGCATGGAAAACCGGAAGCAACTGCCTTTACCCAGTTCACTTTCTACTTCGAGATGCCCCCCTTGAAGTTCGACGAGCCGTTTCGCGATCGCCAGCCCAATTCCAGGACTACCCATTTTTAGCGCCCGCGATTGATCGGTTCGCCAGAATCGCTCAAATATATGAGGCAAATCTTTTGTAGCAATCCCGATGCCCGTATCACTGACCGCAATCCACAGCATCGCCGCATTTTCCCAAGCGCACAGGGTAACGGTGCCTTGAGGACTGTAGGTAATGGCATTATGGATGAGATTGACCAAAATCTGAGTGAGGCGATCGGGGTCAACAAAAACGGTGGGCAAGGTAGAGGAGTAGTGCAACTGTAGCCGACAGTTTGCTTTGAGACATTCGGCTTCAAAGGTGGTCGCCACTCGATTGAGAAGAGGCGACGGTTGCAGCGCCTGAAGGTGCAAAGGCAAATAGCCAGCTTCAAGCTTTGAGAGTTCTAAAACGTTATTGACCAAGCGCTGAATGCGATCGGTTTCCTGAATCATTTGGCTGCCAATATCGGGGTGGAATGCGATTCTGCCGTTATTGAGCATTTCTAAATAGCCATGAATTACGGTGATGGGGGTTCGCAGTTCATGAGCGAGGTCGCTGGTTAATTCTCGGCGGCGCTGTTCCACGCCTTCGAGGCTTGCTGCCAGATTGTTAAAGCTCATGCCCAAACGGTGAATTTCAGGAATATTGCAAGCCGGAATTCGCGTTGCCAAGTCGCCCGCTTGAAAGCTATGAAGTGCGGTTTCCATGGTTTGCAGGGGTTGTGAAATGGTTGTGCTGACGAGAATGCTAATGGTGATTAGACTCACCACGCTAACCATCGCGGCAACCAGCGCATCTGATAAGTTGACATGACACAAACTGGTAATCACCCCGATCGCCCCACTCCCAATCAACATGACTAGGGCATGAGTAGACAACAACCGCAGCCACAAGGTTGGACGGAGGCGCAGGGGATGGATTGATTTTTCAAGTATCTTCAAAGGCGTAACCAACGCCGGAAACAGTTTTGATGAATGGATAGGTTTCAGCATTTCCTTGCCCTAATTTATGCCGCAATCGCTTGATATAGGAATCAACAATGCGCTCATCTCCTGCAAAATCGCCTCCCCAAACCTGATCGAGCAGTTGGGTTCGTGCCCACACTCGCCCCGGTCGATTGGCGAGGGTTGCCAACACATCAAATTCTAAAGCGCTGAGATGAATCGCAATTCGTGAAACGTTAGCGAAGCTTTCCCTAGGGTTCCCGGCGGCAAGCGTGTCTGTGTCAAGGGTTTTTAAGAATACCGATCGCCGTTCTAAATCAATTTGCAAGTGGAGAGTTTCGATTTTGAGAGTTTCTTGATGGCGCATAGTTCGCCGTAATAATGCCCGAATTCGTACCAATAGTTCAGTGGGGCTAAAAGGTTTGGGGAGATAATCATCTGCCCCGGTAGAAAACCCAATAATGCGATCGATTTCTTCACCTTTCGCCGTGAGCATCATTACATAAGGATCTTTGCGGGCACCCGATTGTCGAATTTGGGTACAAACTGCTAAGCCATCCATTTTTGGAAGCATTAAATCTAAAATGACCAAATCAGGCTCTAATTGCTTAAACGCCGCCAGTCCAGCTTTTCCATCATGAGTAACATGGCAACAATACCCTTCGCTTTCTACACAGGTTTGCAGAAGGGACGCAATGTTGATCTCATCTTCAATAATCAGGATCGTTGCCAAGAGACAGGTTCCCTGGTTTTTAGAGCTAATGCTTTATTTGGCTTTTATTGTACTTTGCAGCTACTCAATAGTGGTCTCTGCGATCAAAAATTTCTCATTCCTTGATATTGCGAGTTGCTAAAACTATTAGTCATAAAATTTGCCGTTTTTAGTCACAGCCCATACACATACAGACTCTATGCTCAGAGGAAATGCCTCAAAGAGTATTTTGTGTCGTCACCTAAAGCTTTACGGTATGGCTATGACCTCTCAACCTGCAAAACGTTATCGTTCGATTCTGCGGCTCAATGATTTGCTTCACCCCATTCAGCAACGTGAGCGTGCGATCGAATTTGCAACCCTGGATGAACCAATTGGTCCTTACCCCAATTATTCAAGACTGTGGGCATCTTCCCGAATGCCAGCCCTATTTATGGTGAGGGCACCCCGTTCGTCTACTCGGCTGAGTGAAGATGCTTATCTTGTGCTGATAAAACAGCGGATCAACTGGATGATTCAAGCTTGGGTGCAAACTACTCACAGCAGCTTGACTGAAGCACAGAGGTTGCTAGAAGCGAAACTTAAGGGTTTTGATCATCCCATTGAAGCCCCATTTTTGGACGAGGACATTGATGGACAGGCAACTGAAGGAATTGCTTCGTCCAAGCAGTGGCGAGACGATTGGGCTGAGGTTTTGATTATTACGAGCGATCGCTTCTCAGAATTGCTCTCTCTGCAAGGCATCAAGTTTCCGGTTCAATCGCTCGATAAAAATCATCCAGAATTTCCAGAACTGCTGAATTTGCATCAAGAAGTCGATTTGGAGACTTGGTTAAGTCTTTTATCCTTCTAGCAAAAAATTAAAGACGCGATCCCTTCCTTTGGATGGATGATTTTCTGCGGCAAAATTGGTGAACTGAGGTGTAGAGTTAACCATCGAAAACCCATGCGCAAGCTAAACATCGGTCTTACAGAAAAACAACGCCAAGGTGTGATCGACTTGCTTAACAGCAGCCTATCCAATGTGTATTTACTACTAATCAAAACTAAGAAGTACCATTGGGATGTAGTAGGTCCGCAGTTTCGTACTCTACATGAATTGTTAGACGAGCAATACGAAATTTTATCCACCACCACAGACAGCATTGCAGAACGGGTGAGAATTTTAGGTGGTTTTCCAGCCGGTACAGCGGCAGAATTTATTCAGCTTGCCTCGATTGAAGAAATCCCTGGAGTCATCCCCAGCGCCACTAATATGGTAGCTAAGCTCGTGGATGATCATGAGCTAGTTATTCGTAGCCTGCGGGAGCAAATTGATCAGTGTGGCGACGAGTTCCATGATCAAGGTACAGCAGATTTTCTCACCGGTTTAATGGAGCAGCATGAAGAAATGGCTTGGATGCTTCGTTCCTTCATTGAAGGAGAATCTTTTACACCGGATGGAAATCAGCCTGAGTCTGCTAAGGTTCCGGTTTCTGCTGGCAAAAACTAGATAGCATTATTTGCTGGAGTGGATAAAAACACTATTTAATTTTGCCCCTCAGCAAAACAATATTGCCAACAAAAAAGGTGTCTGAATATTTCAGGCACCTTTTTGAACTAACTCAAAGTTGATTCAGAAATCGGATGCGCTTAGGTTACTTGAGCGCTTCAGCCCCGCCCACTACTTCAAGAATTTCTTGAGTGATAGCCGCTTGACGGGCTTTGTTGTAAGACCGAGTTAAGGTGCTGATCAATTGTTTGGCGTTGTCACTGGCGCTGCTCATGGCAGTCATTCGAGCCGATAGCTCACTCGCGGCAGATTCTTGCAGTGCGCGCAGCAACTGATTAGTGAGGTACAGAGGAAGTAGGGTTTCTAAAATCTGTAGCGGTTCTTGTTCAAAGATCATGTCTCTTGGAAACTCTCGGTTTGTGGTATCAACCTGTTCGCGTGATACTTCAAACCGTCCGCCGCGACTGGTGAGACGGAAGATTTCATCCTCTGGATCTTCAAAGCCCTGAGGGTCGAGCGGAAGCAAGGTTTGAATCACCGGGCGCGAACTGATGAGGGAGACAAACCGGGTGTAGATTAGCTCAACGCGATCGACTGTTTCAGATAGAAATAGTTCCAACAAGACATCCGCAATCTGTGAGGATTCGGATGCTGTGGGCACTTGCTCTAGACCGGTGAAGGTTTCTGCAATAGGTTGTTCGCGGCGTTGAAAGTATTGAGTCGCCTTGCGACCAATCAACACGAGTTGATAGTCTAACCCTTCTGCTTGCAGTTCTTTAATTCGGTTTTCAGCCCGCCGAATCACGTTGCCATTGTACCCACCACACAAACCGCGATCGCCCGTGATAACTAGCAATCCAACCGTTTTTACCGTTCTTTTTTGCAGCAGCGGTAAGCTAGTGTCGTTTTGAAATTTCAATCGGGTCTGCAAACCATACAGCACTTGGGCAAGCCGATCTGCAAAGGGGCGGGTGGCAAGCACTTGCTCTTGGGCGCGACGCACTTTCGCCGCTGCTACCAGACGCATGGCTTCTGTGATTTTTTTGGTGTTTTTGACCGACTTGATGCGATCGCGAATGATTTTAAGATTTGCCATAACTTTGGGAAGTTTTGAGCTATAGGGTGCGATTGAATGACTCAGATCAATTAAAGGATTGAGCTATGAGTTCTAAACATCAACCTGCCAAGAACTCACAGCCCAACCATCACGAACCTAGGCGGTTGCCAAAAAGGTTTTCTTAAACTCAGAGATCGCGCCCTTCAGCGCTTCCTCTGCATCCGCGTTCAGTTCTTTCTTTTCGCGAATAATATCGCCATATTTTGGCGCACTACCCGCTAGATATTCCCGTAGACCTTTTAAGAAAACAGTAACTTTGTCAACCGGCAGATCATCCAAATATCCATTGATTCCGGCGTAGATAGCCGCAACCTGATCGCCAACCGATAGGGGCGAAAACTGAGGCTGCTTGAGAATCTCCCGTAGACGCTGACCCCGCGCCAACTGATTTTGAGTGGCTTTATCTAAATCTGAAGCAAACTGAGCAAATGCCTGCAAGTCGTCAAACTGGGCTAGCTCCAGTTTCACCTTCCCTGCAACCTTTTTCATTGCCTTTGTTTGAGCAGCAGAACCCACCCGTGATACTGAAATGCCAGGGTTTACGGCAGGGCGTAAGCCTGAGTTAAACAAGTCGGAGGACAGGAAAATTTGACCATCTGTAATCGAAATCACATTGGTTGGAATGTAAGCAGATACGTCACCTGCTTGAGTTTCTACAATGGGCAAAGCCGTCATACTGCCGCCGCCTAGAGCATCGCTAAGTTTGGCAGCACGCTCCAAAAGACGGGAGTGGAGATAAAACACATCGCCAGGATAGGCTTCACGACCGGGTGGGCGACGCAGCAACAAGGACATTTGGCGATAAGCCTGCGCTTGTTTCGACAAATCATCGTACACCACAAGCGTATGCTTGCCTTTGTACATGAAGTATTCCGCTAAAGTTGCGCCTGTGTAAGGAGCCAAAAACTGAAGCGATGCGGGATCGTTGGCGTTGGCAGCCACAATGATGGTGTACTCCAAAGCGCCTTGTTCGCGGAAGACGTTGACGATGTTGGCGACGGTTGAAGCTTTTTGACCGATCGCCACATATACGCAAACCACATTTTCACCTTTCTGGTTCAAAATGGTGTCGAGCGCGATTGTGGTTTTGCCCGTTTGGCGATCGCCAATGATCAGTTCCCGTTGACCCCGACCAATGGGAATCATGGAATCGATCGCAGTAATGCCGGTTTGCATCGGTTCACAAACCGACTTACGCGCAATAATTCCAGGAGCCGGAGATTCAATGAGGCGCATCTCGGAAAAGGCAATCTCGCCCTTACCATCTAGAGGGCGACCCAAAGCATCCACGACTCGCCCAATCAACGCATCGCCTACGGGAACCTGAGCAATTTTTCCAGTTGATTTGACAACGCTGCCTTCTTCAATGCCGCGTCCGCCGCTCATTAAAACTGCACCCACATCGTCTTCTTCTAGGTTGAGTGCAATTCCAATTGAGCCATCTGCAAACTCAAGCAACTCATTTGCCATGACCTGATCGAGTCCGTAGATGCGGGCGATTCCGTCACCTACTGATAAAACAGTTCCAACATTAGAGGCTTTGATGCCTTGATCATATTGCTCGATTTGCTGCCGAATAATGCTGCTAATTTCGTCTGGTCGAATGCTTACCATATGATTACTCGCTGTGAAATGAGGGTTAGAAAGTTAAATTGCAAAGGATGAATTAAGCCGCACCGCCTAAGCGAAGAGAAATGCGCCGCAACTGCCCACGGATGCTGGCATCAATGACTTGAGAACCAATTTTTATCACTACGCCACCGATCAGTTCTGGGTCAAGATTGACCTCTAGCTCAACTTGACGTGCCCCGGTCAAAGCAATAACTTTATCTTTCAAGGCTTGAGTTTGATCCTCGGTCAGTTCCCGCACGGTGGTCACTTCAGCCAGCACGACTTGGTTCAGCTTTCTCAGCAATGCTTGAAATTCGCTACAGATTCCTGACAAAAACATGATGCGACGGCGATCGACCAGCAGCATCAAAAAATTTCGGGTGTAAGAATGAAGCCCCTCCCCAAACACTTGGGATAAGACTGCTTTCTTTTGCTCTAGCTTGTAAATTGGGCTAGCAAAAAATTCTTTTAATTCTTCAGAACTTTTAAGAGTTTCGGAAATTGAACTGATGTCATGACCCACTTGATCCACACTGTTGCTCTGTTGAGCTAGCGACATGAGAGCTTGAGCATAACGCTCTAGAATTTCACCTCTAACCATACCTCCGTCTTTCATTAGGCACCTCCAATCATGGCAATGCTGCGATTAATCATATTCGTTTGAAGCTCATCGGTCATACGAGAGGGTAGCTCAGATTCGGCTTTTTGCAGAGCTAAAGTAGATACTCGCTGCCGCAGTTCAGCGATCGCGCGTTCCCGTTCTGCATTCAAATCTTGGCTTAACCCTTCTCGCATCCGCTGAACTTCAACGTCTGCATCCGCTAACAAAGAAGCTTTGACGGCTACTGCACGCTCTTCCGCACCAGAACGGATTCGAGCCGCTTCTTGCTGAGCTTGAGCTAACTTTTGCTGTTCTCCTGCAAGAGCCGCCGCTGCTTTCTGCCTGCGGTCTTCCGCTTCTTGCAACGCCGCTTCAATGTCTCTACGGCGTTCACTCAAAATTTTTCCTAAGAAACCGCGCCCAAAATAAACCAAAAGACCGATGACGATCAAAAGGTTAACCACGTTGGCTTCCAAAATACTGGCGGCAAATCCACCCTCTTCAGCAGCTTCTACAGCCGCTTCTGCAATGAACCATCCTATTCCCAACATACTCATAACTGCGCCATTCCCATCTTGTATGCCTGTGCAGTACATTCACTATCTAGCTGCAAAAACTCTCGTTCAGATCCCGCTGGAACCTACTAGGCAACTGGAGCGCCCAAGATTTTATCCAAAATCTGACGACTGAGTGAGTCAACTTCTTGCTCCAGCGATCGCATCACCTCTTGCTTTTGCTGATCCAACTCTTTCTGAGTTTGCTCTTTTTGATGGCGGGCTTCTTCTTGAGCCTCAGCAATTTTGCCAGAAACAATTTGTTGGGCATCTGCCTGAGCCGCTGTAATCAGCGCCTGAGATTGCCTACGAGTTTCGGCTAAATCCTGCTCATATTGCTTTGCTAACGCTTCCGCTTTCGACAAACGTTCCTGAGCTTCAACCTGATTACGTCGAATGTAATCACCACGCTCCTCAATCGCCTTAGTTAGGGGCTTGTAGAAGATGGCATTCAAAACAACCATTAGAAGTAAGAATTGCACCGCCATTAATGGCAATGTTGCATCAAAATCAAACATGGTTTTCTTCCCAAAAACTGCTACTGCAACACTGTATGGTCAGTGAAAAAATAAAAACCAAAATCCGAAATGTTGAAGGATAGATACAAAGATGAAATCAATTGCAAATTTTCTACCTTCTCATTTGGAAGGTAGAGACGCAAAAAACGCCTCTACCCAATCCTATTCAAATCACTATCAACCAATAAATGGGTTGGCAAATAACAAGACCAATGCAATAACCAAGCCGTAGATGGTGAGAGATTCCATAAACGCCAAAGTTAAAAGCAGAGTGCCACGAATCTTACCTTCCGCTTCGGGCTGACGTGCAATCCCTTCAACTGCTTGTCCTGATGCGTTACCTTGACCAATTCCAGGACCGACTGAAGCCAGACCAATTGAGAGAGCCGCAGCCAAAACAGAAGCGGACGCAACCGTTGGATCTACCATGACGTTTCCTCTTGATTAATGAACAAAATAATAAACAATCGCAAAACTATGGATTCGAGACCTTCTGCCAAGTTCAGGTAAACCTGAATCCAAAATTAAAAGTCCGACCTCCAAAAAGGCTTAGGCATAGAGAACCTATCCATGCTCTTCATGCTCGTCCCCATGTCCTTCCAGCGCTTCGTGAATGTAAGCACCTGCTAGAGTCGCAAACACAAGCGCTTGAATTGCGCTCGTGAAAAGCCCTAGCAGCATGACGGGCAGTGGAACAAATAAAGGCACTAGAAGCACCAAAACGCCCACTACCAATTCATCCGCCAAAATGTTCCCAAACAGACGAAAGCTGAGTGAGAGAGGCTTGGTGAAATCTTCCAAAATTGCGATCGGTAGGAGCACAGGGGTAGGCTGAACATACTTAGCGAAGTAGCCCAAACCTTTTCTACTAAAACCGGCATAAAAATATGCCAGCGATACCAGTAGTGCGAGTGCAACAGTGGTATTGATGTCATTTGTAGGCGCTGCCAACTCACCCTCCGGGAGCTTTATCAGCTTCCATGGAATGAGCGCACCCGACCAATTCGACACAAAAATAAATAGGAAGAGAGTGCCAATAAACGGCACCCACGGACGATATTCCTTTTCCCCCAATTGGTTTTTAGCGAGGTCTCGCACAAAATCTAGGGCATACTCCATAAAATTCTGCATTCCCGATGGAATCCGTTGAATATTACGAGTCGCTAAGATTGAGGCAATCACTAGCAGTGAAATAACAAACCAAGAGACAAGAAAAACTTGACCGTGAACCTTGAGATTGCCAATTTCCCAGTAAAAATGTTGACCAACCTCTAGGCTGGCAAGTGGGAAATCAGGAGTAGCAATAAAACTTAGCATCGGACTCCAGCCAGATTCCCAAAGGGTTTCAGTAGTAAAGTTGCTAGTCTACCTACCTAACGAGAGTTAGAAGGCATCAGTGTTCGCAGCATATAGACGATAAGAGCACCTTTGTATGTCAAAAAACCTAGGAAAATTGGCAAAACCTGAAGCTGTTTCCACTGAGTTGCAACAATAATCAACCCAATGAAAATTACAAGTTGAGACTTTCCGATTTGGCTCTTTTCTCTACCAAACTGCCCAACGTTTCGAGCCAACACCTTCAAGTAAACCACACCTGTGCACGCTCCTAGCAAATAATTCAGAGCAATGCTTAAGGAATAGAAGTACCAAACAAAAACAAAGATGATTCCCGTTAAAATAACAGTGGTCAACAACAACTCCTGCTGAAGTTGGTAATACTCCTGCATAGAATCGTTAGGTTCTGCTGGCGAATAATTTAGTTCGGGTACTTCGCTCATTTTGGATGTGACTCTTCACGGGTTTGACCTGCGATTGGCGAACATTTTCAAAAAATGCTATCGGCTTAATGCTTCTAGATTTGCTTTAGATGCTCAAACCATCAGCAATAATATCACACAAGGTAATAATACTTAATGTCTAACAAGAATGTCCAACAAGGATTAAATCGCATTTAATCGCATCAGTTCAGGTGTTCTCAAATCCTCTAAAAGTCGATTGGCTTGGCTTTGTAACAAAAGGTTTCTAGTTTCTCAGCCGAGTCCCCGTAATCCTTTATGATTGGTCGATAAATCAAGCGGGATGGGTTCCATATACTTTTTTAATAAAAAGCTTGTTGAATCCAAATCGTTTTAATCTAAGCCGGTGAGCAAATTATCCAATGCCTTCGTTTTCAACGATAGATGCTTCTTTATAGGCATTGTCTAGAGGGTTGGCAAGCAAGATTTTGGTCAAATTTAAAACAGTAACAATCCGTAAAGGGAGCTTTTGAAATCCATGAGTGTTAAAGCAAGCGGTGGAAGCTCGGTTGCACGCCCCAACCTTTACCAAACTCTAGCCGTCGCCACAATTTCCCAGGCTGAGCAGCAAGATCGCTTTCCAGGAAAAGGAGAGCTAGACGCGCTAACTACTTATTTCGGTTCTGGTTTAAAGCGTCTGGAAATTGCAGAGACTCTCACTCGCAATTCCGATATTATTGTGTCGCGTGCTGCCAATAGCATTTTCACGGGCGGTTCGCCTATGGCGTTTCTTGAGAAGCCGGTAGAAGCTCCAGTCATGACGATCGCTGGAGTTGCTCTGACGACTGAGGAAGGCATGAAGCTAGGGACTGTAACTTATGGCGATACTAAGAATTCCCCTGGGATTCTAGAGAGTATCCGCTCTATTTTTATAGGTACATCCGATGGCGGTTCGGCACCTGTCAATTTCCGACCGATTAACGTTGCCCGCTATGGTCCGAGCAATATGGCTAAGTCTTTGCGGGACTTAAGCTGGTTTCTCCGCTATGTGACCTACGCGATCGTGGCAGGTGATCCCAACATCATTTCTGTCAATGTCCGTGGCTTGCGAGAAATTATTGAACGGGCTTGCTCTGGGGAAGCGACCATAGTGGCTCTACAGAAAATGAAAGCAGCCGGGCTGAGCTATTTTCGCGGCGATGCTGAAGCTGATGAGATCGTTCGGCAATATTTTGATGTGCTGATTACTGAGTTCAAAGCACCTACTCCTTCTACTCAGGTACGCCAGCGTTCCTCCAGCGATCTACAGGGTTTACAGCTTCCTCAAATCTACGCGAATGCGGCTGAAAAGCGGTCTAAGTATGCGATGAAGCCCGGTCTATCTTCCACCGAAAAAAATGACGTGGTGAAGGCAGCTTATCGCCAAGTGTTTGAACGGGACATCACTCGTGCCTATTCGCTTAGCATCTCTGATTTAGAGTCCAAGGTGAAGAACGGCGAAATTTCTATGAAGGAGTTTATTCGTCGTTTAGCGAAATCGCCCCTTTATCGTAAAAACTTCTATCAGCCTTATATTAATAGCCGCGCTTTAGAATTAGCGTTTCGTCACATTTTGGGTCGGGGTCCTAGTTCTCGTGAAGAAGTGCAAAAGTACTTCTCCATCGTTTCCGTAGGAGGCTTACCCGCCTTAGTAGATGCGTTGATTGATTCCAAGGAATACGCTGATTATTTTGGTGAAGAGACGGTTCCTTACTTGCGAGGTCTGGGTCAAGAAGCACAAGAATGTCGGAACTGGGGTCCTCAACAAGATCTGTTCAAATACAGTGCGCCCTTCCGTAAGATTCCTCAATTCCTGACTACTTTTGCGGCATACGATCGCCCCTTGCCTGACCAGCACGTCTATGGCTCTGGGAATGATCCGTTAGAAATTCAATTTGGTGCCATTTTCCCTAAAGAAACCAAAAATCCTAGTACGAGTCCGGCACCATTTGGTAAAGACACTCGCCGCATTTTGATTAATCGAGGGGCAGGGATTAATAACCAGTTGAGCAATCCAGCGGCGCGGGGTGTCGCTCCCGGCTCTTTGGGTCCAAAGGTATTCAAGTTTGACCAAAATCCTAGTTTTACGGGTAGCTTTGCGAAGGGTCGCGATCGCGGTAATACCAAGGGCATCAGCGTTAAATTTTCTGAAAGCTCAACCCAAGCAATTATTCGAGCGGCTTATCTACAGGTATTCGGTCGAGCGGTATACGACGGGCAGCGCCTCAAAGTTGACGAAATCAAGCTGGAGAGCGGTGAAATCACCATGCGCGAATTTATTCGTCGTTTGGCAAAATCTAACCTCTTCCGTAGCCTTTACTGGACTTCTCTCTATGTCACCAAATCCGTAGAGTATATCCATCGTCGGCTCTTGGGTCGCCCCACCTATGGTCGTCAGGAAATCAACGCCTACTTTGACATCTGCGCTAAAAAAGGCTTCTATGCCCTCATTGATGCAATGTTGGACAGCCAGGAATATTCAGACACCTTTGGTGAAGATACGGTTCCTTATGAGCGCTATATCACCCCAGCCGGTTTGTCTCTACGAGGTAATCGAGTGGGTTCGATCGCCGACAAGGGCGGCAAAGTTATTGTAGAAGAAACGCCTCGCTTTGTTGAATTGGCAGCCGCCGCAAACTTGCGAACTGAGCCAGATGTTCAGTTCCGGATCAATCAAGGAGTCAGCAAAAAACGCGAACAAACGAAGGTCTTCAAACTGACAAATCTGGCTGACAAGCCAAACCTGAAGTTAGTCATCGGTGCGGCTTATCGCCAGGTGTTTGAACGAGATGTCGCGCCATACATTGTCCAAAACGAATTTAGTGTTTTAGAAAGTAGACTCGGTAACGGTGAGATCAACCTGAAGGAGTTTATCGAAGGGCTAGGAACTTCTAACCTTTATCTGAAGGAGTTTTACACACCCTATCCCAATACGAAAGTCATTGAGCTAGGCACGAAGCACTTTTTAGGACGGGCACCCTTAGATCAAGCTGAAATCCGTAAATACAACCAAATTTTGGCAACCAAAGGGTTAAAGGGCTTTATCAGTGAGATTGTAGGCAGTATGGAGTATGGTCAAGCGTTTGGTGAAGATGTAGTGCCTTACAACCGCTATCTAACGTTGCCGGCTGCTAATTTCCCGAATACGCAAAAGCTCTACAACACGCTGACTAAGCAAAATAAAGACCTAGTGGTGCCGAGCTTTGAAACGGTGAAATCGCGGATGGATGGGGCAAAAATGCCGATGATGGATAAGGCGATCGCAGACATCGCAGCACAAGCTGCTCAACAAGAGCAAGCAAAAACCGCATTTGCCGCTTTAGGTCGTTCCTCGATCAACTCATCATCACAGTTGGAAAATGCCAACGCTGCCCCCAGTAAACCCGCCCGAATTTATCGGATAAATCCGGGTATGGGGTCGGCAGAAACAGAAGGGGTGCTAAATGCTATCTACACCCAGATTATGGATATATCGGGTGAGCCAGTACCAGAGCCGTTTAGACAAACGGAACTTGACCGCAAATTCCGCAGTGGAGACATCTGTGTGCGGGAGGTTGTTAAAGCCTTAGCAAGCTCAGAAACCTATTGTCACCGCTTCCACACCCCCTATCCCCAAGCGAAAGCAGTTGAGTTTTTGTTCCGTCACTTGTTGGGTCGTCTTGCGACTCAGGTTGAAACTGATCAATACGTTAAATGTTTGGAGCAGGGGCTAGCGGCAACCGTGACCGCAATAGTAGAAAGTGCGGAATACTTGCGCTACTTCGGTGATGATGTGGTGCCTTACAAGCGCTCCTTGTCAACAGGTGATTATTTGAGCAGTGTCAAGGCGATACAAGTTTAGTGAAATAAGCCTTTAAAAGCCCCACACTCTACTGATGTCATAGATTTTTCAAAACCCCTGATTTGACTATCAGGGGTTTAACTGTATGGTGACCAGCATTCGACCTGCCTGAAGATCCTTGCCAGAACTGTTATTCTGCGAGAAACGAGCTACACCAATTTGAAATTGAAACGCGCCCGATGATCTGCTGGAAGCGGCAATGTTGCTTTGTCTTACCACTCAAAACTCAAAATATCTCCTACAGAGACGCTACGCGAACAAAACTCAAAACTCAAAACGGTATTCCCCTCTCCTTAGAAAAGTGGGAATGCGGCAAGATGAGAGAAAATAGCCCGCCGATCGCATCAGGACAGAAAAACAAGCTGACTTTCTAAGACTGACCGCCCAAGCTGCGAAAAAGCGTTTTATTCAATCTAGATCTAAGCCGCCTAACTGCCCTTCAAGTCAGTCTGCCCTACCTGCTGGTTCTGAAACCTTACCGGATGCTAGGAGGAATATTTTCTAATGCCGTGAGTGCTTGTAGAACTTCTTTCACCACAGGAGCGGCGATCGTGCCACCATAGCCGCCGCCCGCTGGCTCATCGATCACAGCGAGCACAACATAGCGAGGTTTGTCAGCCGGAAAAATCGAAATGAAGCTGGTCACATAAGCACTTTCCGAATATCCGCCAAATCCGTTTGCCTTCTGGGACGTTCCAGTTTTTCCCGCCACGTGATATCCCGGAAGTTGTGCTGCTTTTCCGGTTCCTTGCGTAACAACCCCTTCCATCATGAGCAAGATAGCTTTGGTGGTTGACGCAGAGAACACTTGCCGCTGCGCGGGTAAGCTAGGTCGCCAATAGAGCCGCCCTTTGCTATCAAATAATCCTTGGATAACGTGGGGAGTGACCAATTTGCCACCATTTGCGATCGTGGCATTAAGCTGAACTAACTTCATCGGCGTGAGGGAAAACCCCTGACCAAATGCTGTTACGGCTCGATCAATCCGGTTCTCAACAAATTGCTTGCGGGATTTGAACTGTCCGGGACTTTCAGAGGGCAGATCGACCCCAACGACTCCCCCCATACCCAATCGCCTCAGCCATGCGTAATAAACCTCTGGTTTTAGGGTGTCTACAATATGCACCATGCCAACGTTGTAGGAGTTAATCACAATATCGGTGACGCTTTCACTGCCGCCACTGCCGCCTGTGATTGGCCACTCGCCAATGGAGATGGCGCTTGGATTATCGATATAAGTGTCGGGCGTGACAGTCTTGTTTTCGAGCGCGATCGCCACATTAATCGGCTTAAACGTAGACCCTGGTTCATAGAGATCGGTGATTGCCCAAGTCTTATAGCGTTCTGGGTTGGCTTTGTAATATTGGTTGGGGTCATAGGATGGATAGGATGCCAAGGTCAATAGTTCGCCTGTGTAGGCATCCATTACAATCACCGTGCCTTTTTTGGCACCAACTTTCGTGACTTGATTTTTTAGAATGGGCTGAACGGCTCGTTGCAGGCGCGTATCTAGCGTCAGCCTTAGCTGCAAGTCATCTTGAGTCAAAAAGCCGCTGGGAATTTGATCCGGCATCAGGGCACCATCTCCCATTTGGCGCAGCCGAATTTCTTGACTAGGACGAGTCAAAATATTTTGCTGACTGAATTCCAACCCCGCTTGCCCAATATGGTCGCCATCCACAAAACCAACGATGTCGGCAGCCACCTCTTTGTGAGGATAGAGCCGCTGTTGATGAGGAATTAGCTCTAAACCATCTAACCGCAAATCAATAATGCGATTGGAAATATCTTCAATCAGTGAGTATTCGATCCGAACGCCAGTGTCCCCTTCATTAAACTGCTTAACCAACGTGGCAACAGGGCGCTCCATAATCGGAGAGAGCTTCTCAGCAACCTCTTCTTTTGAAAGTTTAAATAACTTTGGATGAGCATAAAGGGTAAAAACAGGGCGATCGAGCGCCAAAATATTTCCATCTCGATCAACAATATTGCGACGAGGCATGAAGGGGCGAATTTGAGTGACTTGGTGGCTTTGAGCAATGCCCCGCAGCAAGCTACCCTGGACAATCTGAACGTAGAATAGATTGATCACTAGGGCACCCATGGCGGCAAGTAATAATCCCCATACCAAGACCGCTCGGAATTTAAGCGAGTTTACCCAAGTAAACAACTTGGATTGGTTGGCATGAGAGCGATTTCGAGAGCGCGGTGTGCGGAAGGAAGAAGGACTAGCCATTGCAAAGCATCTTAATATCCCAAGGGCGGTACATTGGCGGATGTGTCAGCCTTGATCACGACTGGAATGAGAGTTGGCTTGACCGTGCGAATTGGAGCCGACTCTAAAATCAAGGTATGTTGCGGAGATTTGGCAACTAACCCTGAATTAGGGCTTTCTGCCTGCTGAATGATTTGATTTTTTAAAACCTCGCTCGCCGCCAACATTTGGCGTTCACTGCGCTGCATGGTTTTAAGCTTACGATACTCTTTACTCCAAAGCTGCTGCATATAAACGGTGCCGCCATACACGACCAAGGTCGCGATGACTAACGCAAAAGTGACAATTAACGAACCACGCTGGGCTTTAATTAGCAAACGCAACCAGTTTGGCACGGGGCGAGCAGTAGGAAGCTTGCGGACTGCGGATTGAGCGGGGGCAAAAGGGACGGGTGCTAGAGGAGATTGAAAGGATTGGCTTTTGCTCACGGAGGGTACAACCTGCATGGGTTGAAGAGGAGGGTTACGCCGTGGTGCGTGGCGATCGCTACGAGAATCGCGTGGGGTTGGTCGTTGAGATCTCAGTGCTGTTGCCATCCGCCTTGCATCACTCCTAAGTCTAAATCGCAAAAAATCGAGACATCCACAATTTTCTGTAGACAATTTTCTGTAGTAAGTCTACTGCAACAAGTGGATTACAACTACAAGTTTGTCATTATAAAATCTGCTTTGATAGATACTGTGGTTGCTCAGTATGTAATTTTAGTGTCATCAGGATTGTACTTTGCGGACGCTAGGACAAGATAGGTTATTACGGGCGATCGCCCTTAGCCTGCTTCATTTCATACCGTTTTGAGTTTTGTAAGTCCTTCGGACTGGCTTTGCCCACGCGTAGCGTTGACCCAAGAGATATTTTGAGTTTTGAGTTTTGAGTTTTGAATTGTAGAAGCTTTACTCAGTCAGGGTTTCAACCTTAGATCTATCGCATTGTTTATTTAAGTTGATATCACAATGACATCACACAGAACTTTATGCAGGAGCGATTAATATGAGTCAAGCAGCCGAATCTAAAGACCAACAGCATCCACAGTGGAGGCTGGATCGTCAAACTGTTGATAGCCTATTGGCAGCAGGTGATCCGACCGATCACAATTTAGTAGAATTGGCGCGTCTCCGCATTCGCTATCAAGGCTTTCCGGGAGCCAGAGATATTCAAGCCGATCTCGATAAGGTGCTGGATCAATGGAATCTGACAGAAGCCATCCTGTTTGAAAAAACTCGTCAGATTCACGCGATCGCCCAGGTCTATCGGGGGCAAACCTCTAAACGAGACGATTGGAGCTAAGCGCTTGAGGGCTGCTTTCTATCCTTGACTTGATCCGAGGACAAATAGGCTGAGCAGGGTGCCGCTATTCCATAAACTATGGAGCAGCATGGAGGAAAGCAAGTTGCGCGATCGCGAATAAACAAAGCCCAACACCATGCCCAAAGTCATCAGGGGTAATACTTCTGAAAGGCTGAGGTGGGCAATAGCAAACAGAAAACTGCTGAGAGTGATTGCGCCCCACACAGGAAAGTAGCGGGTTAAAGACGGCAGCAAAAAGCCCCGAAACAAGATTTCCTCAAAAAACGGAGCGGCGATCGCGGCAGTGACAAAGAAGATTGCTAAGGCAAAGCTATTTTTTCCTTCGAGGGCGATCGGCAAAATGGGATTGCTTCCCCCGCGACCCTGCCAGATTTTTTGGTTCACCAGCGACACCACCACCACCAGCGGCAATGCTGCAAAATAGCCGCCCAACCCCCACCAAAACCAGTTGCCCTTCAAGCTGATGCGAAACCAGTCTTCTGGCAACGGCAAATGGGATTTGATCGACCAGTACAGTACACCCAAGCCACCCGCCGCCAACAGCCCATAATTGAGCAAAATAAATAAGGCTTTACCCTGCTCTCCAAAGCTAGCGGGGTTCAGCCTAGTTGCTCGTTGCAGCACTGCCAGCACAATGGGCAAGGCAATCTGCCCCACCATAAAAAAGCCCAAAATTAGCACCTGCCAGATGGTTTCTCCATCCCAAGGGACTGTCCAGGGTTGCAAAGTTTCGGCAGAGAGAATGGCTTGTTTGCGCCGCAAAACCCATTGCCCGATCGCGAAAATCAGCACTCCAATGCCAATCGCCCCGCTCAACACAGGAATGCCCCCGACGATCGCCAAACTGGTTAATGCTTTTTCGGCGGCTTGCTGTTCGGTTATTTCTAAAGCTTGCAAATCAGAGGAGCGCTGTTGCAAGGTATATAGCTGAGTCAGGGCGCGATCGCGAAACCAGCCATCCAGGTTTTTTTGAATCTGAGGTTCGGCATTAGGAAGCAACTGAGGCGACTCAGCCCATAACCCTTGCAGCACTGCCGCCGTCGCCGCCAAAGGGGTTAGCCCAGAGTCTACTTCTGCCTGCTGAATCACGCTCTCCCATGCTGTTTGGGCAAGCGCTGCATCTCCCTGCTGCGATCGCAGAACTCCCAACTTTAAATCGAGTTCTGCAACGAAGCGGATTAGCTTACGTTCGGTTTGCTCCAAAGGTTCGGGTTGGGCTTGATTACTCGAATCATTGGCTAAGCGGATTTGCGTCTGCTTGAGAGTTTTCTGCACCTGCTGCCGCACATCTTCATATTGCTCCAAAGCATTTTGGGTTGATTCTGCACCCAGCAGGATCTTCCGAGCCGCATCCATGCTGGCATCACTGCTACGAAATTCCGTAGACCGCAAGAGCAAATTAGTTTGATACAGTTCCAAACGGCTTTGGATTTGGGGCTGATTCCAGCTATTCAGCAAATCTTGCCCCATGAGAAAAACCGCCAACACGGTCAGCGCCACCAGAATCACCCGCTTAATCGTCATGAAATCCTCAGATTGCTATGAATCTATCTCTTAGGAAATTATGCTTTAAATAGAGGGTTGCGAACAGGGTAGAATGCATCTGGATCAGCGATCGCGGCTTGACTTCAAACGCTTTCATCCAAAACCCTTATTCCCCATTCTTCCTATGGTTACTCGCGTCATTTTGGTTCGTCACGGTCAGAGCAGCTTCAATGTTGAGCGGCGAGTGCAGGGCTTTTTGGATGAATCAACCCTGACCGATCAAGGGCAGTCAATGGCGCATCAGGTGGGCGACGCGCTCAGTGAAATTTCGTTTGACACGGTTCATAGCAGCACTCTGCGACGAGCCAAAGACACCGCAGAAATTGTCTTGTCTCACTTAAAAAACGCGCCAACAACACCCCTACAAACCCTTGACAGCTTAAAAGAAATCAATTTAATGCTGTGGGAAGGGCTGCTGTTTAGCGAGGTGGAGCAAAAGTATCCCCAAGAATATGAGCAGTGGAAGCATTGCCCCCACGAAATGCGAATGCTGATTCCGCAGGAGAACGGCGAAACGGCAGAATATTTTCCGGTAGTCGAATTGTTCGATCGCGCCCAGCAATTTTGGCAAGAGTTTCTGCCTAATCATGCCAATCAAACGGTGCTGCTCGTTGCCCACAGCGGCATTAATCGGGCGCTCATTGGTACGGCGATCGGGCTAGATGCCAGCGGCTATCAAACCGTGCATCAGTCGAATTGTGGCATTAGCGTGCTCAATTTTGTCGGTGGGTGGGGCGATTTAGTGCAGGTGGAGTCGCTGAACCAAACCGCGCACTTAGGCGAACCGATTCCCCAGCCGAAGCAAGGCTATCACACTCGCATACTGCTGGTGCGCCATGGCGAAACCGAGTGGAACCGGCAGAAGCGCTTTCAAGGACAAATTGATGTGCCGCTGAATGAGAATGGGCGATCTCAGTCCCACCAAGCCGCCGCATTCCTCAAAGTCATTCCCGTCGATCATGCAATTGCCAGCCCCATGCTGCGCCCCAAAGAAACCGCAGAAATCATTTTGCAACATCATCCGAGTGTGACGTTGAGCTTTGAGGAGAATCTAAAGGAAATTAGCCACGGATTGTGGGAAGGCAAGCTAGAAGCCGACATTGAGCAAGAGTTCCCTGGAGCACTCCAGCGCTGGCAGCAGACCCCAGAAGCGGTTCAAATGCCAGACGGAGAAAACCTCCAGCAAGTCTGGGATCGTGCCACAACTGCCTGGAACGCGATCGTTCAAACGGCAATCAATCAACCTGAACCGGGGACAACCCTGGTCGTCGCCCATGATGCTGTCAACAAAGCGATTCTTTGCTCCGTGCTAGGCTTGCCTCCCAATCGCTTTTGGAGCTTCAAACAAGGGAATGGAGCCGTTAGCGTGATTGACTATGCAGCGGATCAACCGCCAATCATGATGGCGATGAACATCACGGCACATTTGGAGGGGGGCGTGTTGGATAAAACCGCAGCGGGAGCTTTATAGAGTGTTGAGGGATGAATGAGCTTCTAAAACAAGTGCGCGTGCTTGATCCGAGTTCCCAAACGGATCGGATTGCCGATGTTTTAATTACCGATGGCATTGTGACGGCGGTGGAAGGCGCGATCGCCGATTATCCATCCAACGCCACCATTTACGAGGGGGCTGGGTTGATCTTGGCACCCGGACTCGTCGATCTCTACAGTCATTCTGGCGAACCCGGTTTTGAAGAGCGCGAAACCCTGACATCCCTGATGCAGGCGGCGGCAGCAGGCGGATTCACTCGCGTTACTATCTTGCCCGACACCGATCCTGCCTTGGATCGTCTCGCTAGCCTTACTTGGCTGCACGACCAATCTCAGGCTTTAAGTTTTAGCCCTTCTATGCCATCCCTACAGCCTTGGGCAGCGCTGACTTTAGAGGTTAAAGGTCAACAAATCACCGAATTAGCGGAACTAGCCACGGCAGATATTGCTGGATTTGCCGATGGAAAACCGCTGCAACTAATCATGGTGCGCCGCTTATTGGAATATTTGTATCCATTCGGGAAGCCCGTGATGCTGTGGGCGTGGGATCACGCGATCGCAGGCAATGGGGTGATGCGTGAAGGATTGGATTCCATCCAGATCGGGCTACCCGGCATCCCCGCGATCGCCGAAACTGCGGCTCTGTCTGCCCTGTTAGAATGCATCGAAGCAATCGGCACGCCGGTACACTTAATGCGAATTTCGACGGCACGGAGCGTAGAGTTAATCCGCACTGCCAAAGAGCGGGGCTTGCCGATTACTGCCAGCACGTCGTGGATGCATTTATTGCTGAATACTCAAATGATTGCCAGCTACGACCCCAATTTGCGGCTCGATCCGCCCCTGGGCACTCCAGCCGATCAAGCAGCATTAATTGACGCAGTGCAACACGGGGTCATTGACGCGATCGCCATTGATCACACTCCCTACACCTACGAAGAGAAGACAGTGCCTTTTGCCGAAGCGCCGCCGGGTGCGATCGGGCTAGAATTGGCGCTACCATTACTATGGCATCGGTTTGTTGAGTCTGGTTTGTGGACGGCGATCGAACTTTGGTCCGCTTTAAGCACTCGTCCGGCAATTTGCTTGCAACACCCGCCCCCAGCGATCGCGATCGGTCAACCCGCAGAAATGATTTTGTTTAATCCTCAGCAGCGTTGGGTGGCAACGGCTGCTTCGTTAAAATCATTTGCCTCCAATACTGTTTGGTTGAATCAAAAGATTCAAGGTCAAGTTATCAAAATGTGGCGTTAAAAGATCAATAGACAATCAAAAGGGAACCCCAATAAAGCATTCAGCCTTATAAAAAAATTTATGGATGAGAAAATAGTCCGCACGCCTCCTAGAAGTCGTTCGTTTGCGTATTACTGATATATAAGATTTATATAAAGTGAAGCGGTTATCATAGGTCTACCTAGAATAGTGTCAGGTATTCCTCAAATCGCTTGGCAGGGGCACCCCTTTTTTCAAGGAAGGGAGCTAGCAACCCATCAGTTGTTAGAAATTCTACAGATTACCAGCGAGTTTATTCAGGAATAAGTGAGTGGCACGGCATGAAAGAAGCTAGCGTAGGAAATCACAGACGGTTGCTGCTAATTGACGATGACCCTAACCTAATTTTATTGGTTAAGGACTATTTGGAGTTTCGAGGTTACGAAGTAATTACCGCAGAAAATGGTCGTGAGGCTCTAGAAGTTTTGGAGCAAGAAACCCCAGACATGATTATTTGTGATGTGATGATGCCCGAAATGGATGGCTATTCTCTGGTACGTCATGTGCGCGAAGATCCTCGCACTAACTGGATTCCAGTTCTGTTCCTTTCGGCAAAAGGGCAAGCCAAGACCGAGTGAAAGGGCTAAATACTGGGGCGGATGTCTATATGGTCAAGCCGTTTGAGCCAGAAGAGTTGGTTGCCCAGGTTGAATCTTCGCTGAAACAGGCAACGCGGATGTCTGAGCGTCCCGGTAGAGGAAATGAGGCTACTCCCAAAATTCAGGTTCCTTTTGATGTAGAACTCACGCCCACCGAGCTAAAGGTGGTTCAATTTGTGGCTAGAGGGATGGCAAACCGCGAGATTGCCGATCAACTCAATGTCAGCCAGCGAACGATTGAGAGCCACGTCAGCAATATGTTGGGAAAAACGGGATTGCACAACCGCACGGAGTTAGCTCGTTGGGCGATCGAAAACAACATGGCGTAGTTTTAGCTCCATCCTATGCAAATACTTGGTGCAGGAATTTTGTTATTTCTGCCCAGGCAGCATCGGTCGCAACCGGATCAAAGCGATCGCCATCGTCACGCATAAACGTATGGTTTGCTTCATATAAAGATAGGCTGTGAGACACACCTGTTTTGACAAGCTCCTGAATAATTCGGGTGCGTCCGGCTTCAGGAATGTGCGGATCTAAAGTGCCAAACAAGAGAAATAGCTGACCCTTTAACTCTGCCATGCGCTCTAGAGTATCTGCCCTGTCTTTGCCCAATTTTCCGCTATGAATCCCTGTAGGATAACAGCACACTGCCGCCTTCACCCCTTCAGCAAACGCGGCTCGGAAGGCTAAATGTCCGCCGATGCAAAAGCCTATCGTGCCAATTTTGCTGGGCATCACTGTTTCATCTTTTTTGAGGAAATCTAAAACTGCCTCTGCATCCGCATCGTACTCTGCGATCGCGGTTTGGCTCGCGTCGTTGTTTCCCCGTAGTCGCCCCAAGTCATCCGGCGCGATCGCGGCTCCAATCGGTTCGAGTCGATGAAAAATTTCGGGTGCTGCCACCACATAGCCATATCCTGCAAGGCGATCGGCAAGGCGAGTAATCGGGCTGCCTAATTGATAAATATCAGAGTAAAACAGAATTCCTGGATATTGTCCGACGGGCGCAGGTGACGACACATAAACCCGCATCAAGCTATCACCTACGGTCAATCCAACATTACGCCTGGTAATTTGCACGAGCTTTCTATTTCCGTCGCAACTACTATCCTAAGAGTATTGCGAAGGGTCAAATCATTAGGTCATCTTAAAGACAAATCACCTTAAAGAAAAAAACCTTACTCTCAGATAGTCAGGAACGTAGGAAAGTTTCTGGGGAAAACGATAGCGCTTTAAAATCAGAAAGAACGCCGACGACTTTCCGTGTTTCGTCTCGGCGTTCTTGCTGGTTCGCTCCTCACACTCCTCAAATATATACCTCTGACACAGATCTGTCACCCCCTTGAAACATCAGAAAAAGTTATGCGGCTCTGGGGTTACTCCTCAAGGTAGTGCCATTTTAATCAAGGCTTTGCCACGCCTAAGCCACATTAAGGTAAATTTCTACAGCTTGCATTGGATTCCCTTAAGTTTTACGCTTGAGACATTAATGCGATATTTTGCTTATTTCAGATTGCGCCTGTAATTAGGAGAACTCATGACCAATCGCCCCATTATCTTAGGCATCGTCGGCGACAGTGCGGCTGGCAAAACAACTCTGACGCGAGGAATTGCCGAGGTATTGGGAGTTGAAAATGTCACAACGATTTGCACAGACGATTACCATCGATACGATCGCACCCAGCGAGCAGAGATGGGCATTACAGCACTTCATCCTGACTGTAATTATTTAGATATCATGCAGCAACACCTTGCCTTGCTGCGAACAGGGCAATCTATTCTAAAACCGATCTATAGTCACAAGACCGGAACCTTCACAGCGCCCGAATACATTAAACCGAATAAATTTGTGATTGTGGAAGGATTGCTAGGTTACTCGACCCGTGGGGCGCGTGACTGCTATGACGTGAAAGTTTATCTTGCGCCGCCTGAATCGCTCAGAACCGAGTGGAAGGTCAAACGGGACACTCAAAAACGAGGCTACACTGCCGAACAAGTCATCGCAGAAATACAAAAACGAGAGCCAGATTCTGAGCAATTTATTCGTCATCAGCGGCAGTGGGCAGATATGGTCGTGACGTTCTATCCGCCTAATGATGCGCCCAGTAAGGGAAATGGACATCTAAACGTGCGGCTTGTCCTTAGACCTAATATCCCCCATCCTGATTTAACCCAGGTGGTTAGCAGTAATGCTGATTATTCCAATGCCGCCATTCGCCTGGGGCTAGACCGAGATATGGGCAAGCCAGTGGATGTGCTAGAAGTGGATGGGCGCGCCACTGAAGAGCAGGTGATTCAGCTAGAACACTTTATTTGTAGCGAAACGCCGAATTTGCTTTCGTTTTGCGATCGCGACATAAATCCAGGGCTAGGTAAAGTAATGGGCACTACTGGAGAAGCCATCCAGAGTTATCCGCTAGCGATTACCCAACTGCTGGTTGCCTATCATATGCTGAGAGCTACTTAAGCCAATGGGCGCGTTTTCAACGGGCGCTGCGGCATTCGGCAATGGGCGAATCATTAAAGCCTATAAAAAAGACTGAAGGAATCGTGTTCTTCAGTCTTTTTCATTTATGCTAGCTGTGACAACTAACTGTGACAACTAACTGTGACAACGAACTGTACCAACGGAGAGGCAGGGATTTGAACCCTGGGTTCCTTTCGGAACTCTCGATTTCAAGTCGAGTGCATTCGACCACTCTGCCACCTCTCCAAAAAGTGACCCTATTAGTGTACCCTTTTCAGAGTCAATGGGCTTCTATATCCTCAAGCGTTTATTTAGTGTGCTGCCTGTTTTATTTGGAATCACGCTGCTGGTGTTTGGATTTTTGCATCTGATTCCAGGTGATCCGGCTGTGGTTTTGCTGGGTGAACGCGCCACCCCCGAACAGCTTGCTGCCGTTAGAATGCAGCTTGGTTTAGACAAACCGCTACTGGTGCAATATTTAGCGTTTGTGAACAGTTTATTTCATTTTGATCTGGGCACTAGCATCATTAGTGGAATCCCGATCGCTGATGAGTTAAAAGTCCGCTGCCCTGCGACGTTTGAACTGGCGATCGCGGCAATGATGGTCGCCCTAATCATCGGCATTCCCGCAGGCATGATTGCTGCCATTCGGCGGAATAGCTGGATTGATAATTTGACCATGACTGGATCATTGATCGGCGTTTCCGTCCCGGTTTATTGGTTAGGGTTGCTGTTGATCTATCTGTTTGCCGTAAATTTACACTGGTTGCCGCCCAGCGGGCGAATCAGCGTGGATGCCGGTTTTACCTTTCAGCCAATCACCGGGTTTTATCTTTTAGATGCGGTGTTGCAAGGCAATAGCACTGCATTAATGGATGGGTTGGCTCATTTAGTGCTGCCAGCCATCACCTTGGGCACAATTCCCTTGGCGATTTTGGCAAGAATCACCCGCAGTTCCTTATTAGAAAGCCTATCTCAAGATTACATTCGCACCGCAAAAGCGAAGGGAGTACCAGAATTTTGGGTCATCTGCCGCCATGCTCTCAAGAATGCGCTGCTGCCTGTGACGACGATCGCCGGCTTACAGTTTGGCACCTTACTCGGCGGCGCAATTCTAACAGAAACCATTTTTGCGTGGCCCGGCATTGGGTCTTGGATTTATCAAGGCATTTTGGAACGCGACTATCCCGTAGTTCAAGGCGGGGTAATATTTGTGGCGATCGCCTTTGTGTTAGTCAATGTATTAATTGATATTTCCTATGGATTTATTGATCCTAGAATTCAGCTTCGTTAACCGTTCGTGGCATTATCAAACCCCATTAGACCCATGTTGACAAGCCGCGCCCAACATCGATTTTGGCAATCTACTTCTGGAAGAATTGGCGCAGTCTTGGTGATCGCGCTGGTGATGCTGGCATTGCTTGCGCCAATTTTGCATCCTTATGATCCGACGACCGATCGCGATTATCTTGCCCGCCTCGCGTCCCCCAACAGCCAACATTGGTTTGGCACCGATGCTCTGGGGCGAGACATTTTAACTCTGATTTGGTATGGCATTCGGACATCACTCTTAATCAGCGTGGTTTCCGTCAGCCTCGGTTTTTTGATTGGCGTAACACTGGGCTTACTCGCCGGTTATTGGGGTGGACGAGTGGATCGCGTGGTTAGCTGGCTGACCGATATTTTGCTGGCATTTCCCTCAATTTTGCTGGCGATCGCCCTTGTTACCGTCACCGGACCCAGTTTGCAAAGCGCCATGGTCGCGATCGCGATCGTCCAGATTCCTATTTATATTCGCCTAACGCGATCGATGGTGCTGTCCCTGCGAGAGCAAGAATTTGTCCAAGCTGCGCGCGCCATTGGTGCTACGCCATTCCAAATTGTGGTTCACCATATTCTGCCAGCCAGTCTTGCCCCGCTGATTGTGCAAGCTAGCCTCTCAATCGGCACCGCCACCCTAGAAGCCGCCGGACTTGGCTTTTTAGGGCTGGGTGCCCAACCTCCAACCCCTGAACTAGGCAGTATGTTGGCAGACTCATTCAAGGGAGGCTACTCGCTCACAGCCCCTTGGACAACCCTGTTTCCGGGGCTATTCATAACCCTAATGGTGCTGGCGTTTAACCTTTTGGGCGATGGGTTAAGAGATGGGCTAGATCCAAAAGGTTAGCAACCTGAAGGAATCCCTAGAGCAATTTTCCTGATCAGCTAGTCGCATATCCGTATCAGGTATCAGAACCTCTGAAACGGATTTTTACTTATGCGCCTGCTGACCAACACTTTACTATGCGGCTCACTGCTCACCCTTGTTGCAGTCACTTCCCATACCAACGATTTTCAATCGGCTAGCCAATATTCTAAAGCGGATAGCTCTCACCCAACCATCGAAGCCATTCTACAAAATGGAACTCCTAAGCATCGAGGGAGCGGTCGCTTTGGACTGGCTCAATATGATGTCTAAATTCAGACCGCACTGCCACACATAGACCTGATCCGTCCAAACCCCAACCAACAGGCTTTAAGCCGATGATAGAGGGAAAACGACACTCTACGATACCAATTTGAAATTGAAACGCGACCGATGATCTGCTGGAAGCGGCAATGGTTCTTTGTCTTGCAACTCAAAACTCAAAATATCTCCTAGGTCAACGCTACGTAAACAAAGCTCAAAACTCAAAACTCACAACGGTATGACTTCTAATTGCTCTCTCTACTACTGCCCGCTGAATCATCAGCGAAAACTGCAAACGATCTAACTACTTCTACGCGAAATTTAACGCGAGTTGCAGTTGGGGCTTAGACCGATTTTCTGGCACAGGAGCGGGGTTTACGGTGACTGAAGGGCAATATCTGGCGAAGGTGCAGCGATCGCACTGCTTGCCGGGAGTCGGTTCCCAACCGCGATCGTGACGCAACCGCACCGCCAAATCTCCAATCATTGTTTGCACCTGTTTTCGGTGTTCCCCAGTCGCTTTGAATCGAATTTTTTCACCTGTACGCAAAAACAACCGACTCAGATATTGCAAACTTTGGCGATAGGTTTGCTCCAAAGCGAGGTAGTACAGCCCGATCTGAATATCGATTTCCGTCGCATCGGGCAGTCTTACCTCACGGCTTGATTTATAGTCAATCAACTCTAAGCCGCCATCCTGTAAAAAATCAATTCGGTCATAGCGACCCGATATGACAAATTCCAGATTTTCTACCTGTAGATATCCCTGAATTTTTCCCTCCACAGCCAAAGGTTGCTGGATCGAAACTTCAGTAGCAATAAATTTCCGATAATATTGCTCTAAAATTTTTGTGCCTTCAACCACTTGGCTTTTACTTAGCCCATCAGAGTGTTCTTGCCAGCACTGGTAAACCCACTGCATCGTAGGCAATGGAAAACGATAGTGCCAGTCACGATGACACTGCGCCAAAGCTTGGTGCAGTGCATTTCCTAAAGCGGCTGACCCAAAAAACTCAGGGGTCGCTAGCTTGTGCTCATAGCGGAGGGAATAGGCATAAGGGCACCGATGATAAGTCTGGAGCTTGGTTGCTGAGATCTGATAAGTCATGGGGATCAAATTACAAAAAAGCCAGATCGGTGTTCTGCTTCGGGGGCTAAGGGCTGGCTAGATAAGATCGACTCCAGCAAAATAGAGTCTAGCTTTGTCCAATAGGGCGCTTGAATAAAGCATCTAAATAGATGCGAGAAGCCTGCCGATGGTTTAATTTTTCGGGTGAGGCTTCGGTCTGATTTTGCAATAAAAATAGCGACAATGCCGCAGTGATCACCCGATCTTGATCCCAATCGGGTCGCATCTCTAAATAACCTTGAAGGGATTCATGCAAAATTTCGGGGACTTCAACAAGCAAACTAACGGTGGTATTCATAGATTTTCTACTCTCACGCAGGTAAAGAGGGTAAACAGCAACAACAAACAGCGACGACAGCAAAGCCAGCCAAACTCCCTAGCAGATCTGAACAATCCACAAAAACTAATTGCAACACTGTGGATTTTGCTTTTGGAGACCAGGCTTTTTTGTGTGTCAGTCGCCCCATTCTCAATGGAATTGCTTAGGTTGTCAATGTTGAGAAGTATTGCAAGTTTCTTTAGAACAAAAAAAGATTTACGAGAGAATGGGCACTCCAGCCTGGTTTTTGTTACTCAACTTAACAAAAACTACTCCTCTGCAAAACCGTTGAAAAAGAAAATAGGATGACGATACAAACGGGGGAAAGACCGATTCCATCGTGGCACCTGTGGAAAAAAAAAGGAAATGTGTGGAAAATCTGTGGAGATGATGTGGAAAAAAAGTCGATTAACTGTGGAAAGGATGTGGAATAAATAGGAAAAGTAGGACAAATGCTAAGTTGTGTAATGTTTTCCAAAACATTAAGATTTGATTAAGTGAACGAATTTAATTTGCCAATCTTGATGGGTGATATTGTTGAGCGTTGCAGGTCAAGCAGTGAGTTTGACCAAAGCGCCTCATAGATAGCTCAGGCACGAGAGATTAGCATCCGCTAGAGTAGGGATGGCTCTGTAGCAAACGGTTACGATGAATTCTATGGATTCTACTCAGATCGCAAGACTTCAAGATTTAAGAGAAAAGACCCCGCGATCGCTTCAGGCTTTTCCCGCCAAAGTTTTCCACTGGTTCAACATCATCAGCCTGATGATAATGCTGATGAGCGGCTTGCAGATTTACAACGCGAATCCGGTGTTTGGCGGACGCGCAGGCTGGCACATTCCTCAATTCTTCTTACTCGGCGGCTGGCTAGCTGGCGGACGACACTGGCACTTTGCGGCGATGTGGGTGTTTTCGTTGAACCTGCTGTGGTACGGCGTGTACGTGCTAGTCACGAAGCGCTGGCAGCATCGGTTTGTCGGCGGCAACGATGTCAAGGCGCTGCAAATTGGCAAAAATCCCAAACGCAAGCTGTATGCATGGCATCGGGTTGTCTACACCTCCATCATTCCAATTTTGCTGCTGGCGGTGTTTACGGGGTTGGGGATGTATAAACCGGCTCAGTTTCCCTGGATTGTAGAGTGCTTTGGCGATTGGTTTGCCCTGCGCGTGGTGCATTTTGCTTCGGTGCCGCTGGTGATTGGGTTTGCGATCGCTCACTCTCTTTTGTCTCTCAAAGTCGGCGGGGAACGGCTGGTCAATTCGATGCTGTGGGACGAAATGCTCTAGGAGCAAGAAGAAGAGAGGCGGGAAAAGCGAGAAAGGGGAAATCCATGGCAGAAGAACTGAATTCGCACAATCCGATGAATCGGCGTAACTTGTTGCGATTGTCGGGGTACTCACTGGGCGGAATGTTGGTGAGTGGTTCGGTGTTGACTTTGGCGGAGAGCCTAGCGGGAAAGGCAACTGAGCCGTTGAATCAAAAGGTGGAAGCGCTATTGTTCAAGCCTCAAACTCTGGTGCCAGAGTTTCCGATGAGCGCGATCGACCCCAATGCATTGATTGTGAACACCTACGATTTCACGCCGCATCTTAACCTGAATGAGTTTCGGCTAGTGGTCGATGGTGAGGTGAACAATCCGCTGAGCTTGGATTGGGCAGCGATTCAAAAACTGCCGAGAAAGTCGATGGTGATTCGGCACGTGTGTGTGGAAGGGTGGGCGGCGATCGTCCAGTGGGGCGGGGTGCCGTTGCGAGAGTTGATCCAATTGGCACAGCCGAAGCCCGGTGTGGAGTATGCCTATTTTATTTCTGCCGATCGCTACTACGAAAGCTGGGACTTAGCGTCCTGTCTCCATCCTCAAACGATGCTTGCCTATGAAAAAAATGGCGCACCCTTGCCGATCGACAATGGCGCACCCCTGAGGCTTGCATCCCCCATTAAACTGGGCTACAAGTTAAGTAAATGGGTGGTTCAGGTGACCTTGGTGAGCAAATTGCTACCCCGGCGAGGATTTTGGGAAGACCAGAGCTACGAATGGTTTGCAGGGCTTTAGGGCTTTAGGGTTGTAGCGTTAGTTGCCATTCGGCGGCTTTTGGAGTCCAAGCAGGAATTGCAGTTTCACCTACGACATAAGGTCCCCAATAGCGACGAGAGCCGTCTTGGGCAAAGGCAACCAAAATATCGCCTTTTTTGAGTTTGATTTGGCGATTGGGCAGCGACAGCAATAAGCCTTTTTCGCTCCCTTCACCCGGATCAAAATCCCAGTGGGCAGGAGATTCGTAGCCTGCTTGATTCTGATTGGCAGCGTCTTTAGCTCCTAGTTTTTTTAGTAAGGCAACTCGCACGGGATGATCGGTCGGGTTACCCACCCGGAGTAAGCCTTGAACTGCGATCGCGGTAGAATCTGTTTTGGCGGCTACAACAGCTTTTGGTGCGATCGCAGGTTTTGTCTGATCCGATAACGTGGAAACTGCCCTGGGTGGAATCCCTTCACTTGGCACACTTAAGTCTGCTTCTGGCAAAGTGGCATTGCCTTGGGATGTAGGCGACGGCTCAAATAGCCATTGCATCGCACTCCACCCTCCCACAACTGTCAACAACACCACTCCCGCCAAGGTCGCGATCGTAGAAATTCGTCCAACCTTGATATCCCTGATAATTTCTCGCATTGCCCGTCTGCTAACCACGCCACTACTCTAGTAATAACAACTTTTTGATCGTTCGCTCATAGAATTTTGCATCCCCGAAGAATTTATGATGTTTAGGGATGAGAGTCGTTAGAAACCAGAAAAGTTCCAACGTTAAGCTTTGAGTTTTGTAGCTTTCTCAAATTACTCTGGATTTTTTTGATTTCTTTAGATTGCTACCTATTATTTCTTCCTGTTTACTGAAACTTCGCTGTTGTTGACTCGCCGCCTCCCATGCAAAATACTCGAATTAATACTCTGTTTGACAATATTGCGGGTGGATTGGATAGCTTCTTTCGCAATCCTTGGCGGCGATTTTCCCTACTACTCATTAGTTTGCTGTTAGGAAACTTCTTGGGAACGGCTGTTTCCACCGTTGCAGGACAAAAAGGAGATTTAGATATCGTGGCATCAGCACTCTTAGTCGCTGCCACAGAAGCCATCAATCGCCTTGCCTACAGCACCCCTTCTGCAACCGCGCGATCGCTGCCAGTGCAAGCGCTCAATGCGACCAAACTGGGACTGATCTATGGTCTATTTGTGGAAGCCTTCAAATTGGGTTCCTAACGAGGTGTCAGGGGGCAGGGGGCAGATGCTAGAATTCTCCATCTATTGATCATTCGCTATTCGCCCTTCTTCACTCGCCCTTCTTTATGACTCCTATCGAATTGCTCCAAGCTCCCACCCCTCAAGCTACTGATGTTGCGGCAAAACTCGCGGTGTTGCGATCGCATTTTGCCGATCATGCATTGGATGCCTACCTGATTCCTTCAGCAGATGAGCATTTAAATGAGTATTTGCCAGAGATTAAACAGCGGCGTAAGTGGGCAAGTGGGTTTACGGGATCATCGGGCGATTTTTTGGTGGGTCAGGCTCAGGCGTGGATGTTTGTCGATTCTCGCTACTATGAGCAAGCGGATTTAGAAGTGAACACTGACCTGATTCAGGTGTCAAAAGTGGGCTTGGATGGGCACAAAACCCTGGAAGAAGTGGTGGAAGCATTGGGGCAAGAGGCGACGAAAGCCCATAAGGAAATACGACTGGGCTATGACCCGTTTACGCTTTCTATCAGCCAGTTTCGCGAATTCCAAAAAAAGGTGGAACCCTGGGGTGTAGTGCTGGTGCCGATCGCTACTAACCTGGTGGATCAGGTGCGATCGCAGACTCCTTGGGTCAACGAAACACTGCCTGCTTATGCCGATTCGCCGCTATTTTCGTTGTCAGATGAGCAAACTGGGGAAGCGATCGCTCCAAAGCTAACCCGCACTCGCGAAAAATTGGAAAAGGCAAACGCCCAGATTCTACCCCTCACCAAGCTGGATCAAATCGCGTGGCTGTTTAACTTGCGCGGTGGGGATGTGTCCTACAATCCGGTGTTCATTGCCTACGCGATCGTCACGGCTGAGCAAGCATGGCTGTTTACTAACGAACATCGGATTGAACCCGCTTTGCAGCAGCAACTCGCCCCCCATTTGACCCTGCTGCCCTACGAAGACTATGTGCCCACGCTGCGATCGCTGCTCACCCCCAACAGTCGCGTGTTGATTGATCCCCGGCACACCACCCTGGGCACCTACCAACTTTTGAAGCCAGCACCGGGACAAAGCCGCTGCAAAATTGCGGAAACGGCAAACCCAGTGGAGGAAATGAAGGCGCGGAAAAATGCCACTGAAATCGCCCAGATGCAGCAGGCAAACCTGAAGGCTAGCCGCGCCAAGACCCGCACGATGAAATGGCTGCTGGATCAGCTTGACTCTAAAAATCACCTGACTGAAGCGAATGTCGCCGCCACGATTGAGGGCTTTTACCAGGAAGAAACGGGCTTTCAAGGCTTGAGTTTTAACACGATCGCCGGTAGCGGTAGCAACAGTTCCATCGTTCACTACGGCACTCCTAATCCCCAAAAAGTGTTGCAGTCAGGAGAATTGCTGCTGCTCGACTCCGGCGCTCAATATGCGGCGGGCACCACGGATGACACCCGCACCTTTGTCGTCGGTACGCCCACTCCAGACCAAATTGAACGCTACACCGAAGTGCTGAAAGCTCACATCAATTGCGCCATGCAGCAATTTCCCAAGGGCACCACCGGAGCGCAACTCGACGGAATTACGCGATCGACCCTGTGGCACGCTGGCTTGGATTATGGACATGGCACCGGGCACGGCGTTGGCGCATTCCTCAACGTCCACGAGGGACCCAACGGCATCAGCAAGCGCGTCAGCCAAACCCTGGAACCGGGCATGATCACCAGCATTGAACCGGGTTTCTATCAACCCGGCTGGGGCGGCATTCGGATTGAGAACCTGTATGCGATCGTGGAGGTGCCCCAAGCAGCAAAGGACGACTCCGACACCGCTAAAACACCGTGGTATGGCTTCGAGTCCCTCACCTACATTCCCTTCGACAACCGGCTAATTGATCTGACCCGCCTCGATTCTCGCCAACGCACCTGGCTAGACCGCTACTATCACGCCATTCTTGCCAAACTCACCCCCACCCTCAGCCCCACCGATGCCAACTGGCTACAGGGTATTTGTACGCTTTAACTCAAATTCTCTTGCAAAAATTGTTAGCTTACCTTGCTAAATGGAAGATACAGCACATGAGGTTTGCGTTTGCTAACAGGCTCTTGCTTGCCGAGCCTCTCCTTTTGACATAGCAGCCAATTCAAAGTATCGGTTTGATCTGGATAATATTTCTGAGCAAAATCAATAAAGTCCTCAATCGTGCAAGGTTTGTGGCATCCGCCCATATGATTGATGTGAAATTGATCATGGACTTCGCAAGCTAAAGTAATCAAGTTATCTTCCATATCGGCGAGGAGTGGATACTCATTTTGAGAATATAAATGATGAGCCGATAGCTTTAATTGATTCACTCTATTATTTTTCTGTTTAGTTAGACGGCAAGTACTTTTATCACGCTTCTTTGCTTTTGCCATTGCAGAGGCAATTCTTTTTTCTCGCTTTTCAATTTGCTCAACAATATCCTCAACTTGGGGTTTGATTACTTCACCAACATCCTTGCATTCTTCTTTGCGATTTTTCTTTGTTTGGCATTCATGAAATGCTTGAGAAAGCTTAGCAATTCCTTCCAACGAAAAGTAAAGTCCATCATCTATAAAGTCTTCAAAGTCCTGACCTTTAATAAGAGGAAACTTAGTTTTCTGAGTATGGTCAGCCATCTTTGTAAGATAATCAGATCGAGTTCCAAAGATGGCTACTACATCAGACCGTGAAATCCAAAATCTAGTATCTCGCTTCACTAAAGATGATGAGTTTTCTAGGATTTTACGTCTGATAAAGCTCTTCCGAATATTTTCCTTCGTATGGAAAACCCATTCTTTAATTGCATCCCAAAAGCCCTTTTTTCTCGTTGCTTCTAGATAACGAGCAATAGCGTAGGCTCCAGATTCGGTATACTCCCGTAGACCCGTGGAAACAATAACGATCTTATAATCTTTTCCTTCAAGCAATTCCCATTCATCATCTGCATCGGCATCAAAGAAGGTTTCAATATCGATCAAATCTTGATCTGTAACATTTAGCGTCTTAATCAGTTCTTTGCTGGTGATATAAACTTTTGCCATGATTAAAATTTTTGGGTAAGACCTTTATAGAAAACAGTCAAGCGATCAAATATTTCTGCATCCCCTGTAGATGAGTTATCTGGATGATAAATCCTACTTAGTTGGTGATAGGCAGATTTGATCTCCTCAGTGGTAGAAGTTTTTGGATCTAATCCAAAAGTTCGCCAAGGCATATCGTATTTAAAGATGTTGATACCATTAATGCAGCCATGCCCTTCTTCGTTGGCTTCATTGGGTAGAACATCAATAAACTTGCGATACAGCATTTCCCACCCCGCATTTTTGGACAAATCAAGCTTGCCCATGCTGGATGTAGCTAGTTGAAAACCACTTGATTTTTTGAGTTCTTTGGTGTCTTTTACATCAAAGTGTTTATATATAGCTTCTTTAAGTTGAGCGTTAGTAAGAGCTTTTTTGGTTTTTAAGGTCTTAGAAACTTTAAGCTTTGGATCTTTCTTTTTGTAATTTGCAATAATAAAATCTGCAAATCTTTCAAGTACATTTGCACTTATTCCATGAGTTTCTGCAAGTAAAGCAATTTCATCTTGTATAAATTTGTTCAGAGTTGTCTGAGGCATACGCACTCCTATATCGCTAATATTTTTCGCCACCTATTTAGGTTTATAAACGAAGTGAAGTGTTGATCTTTTCAACCCTGTCGTTAGAGTTCCCAAAATCTCCCGCAATTAACAGCATCAGAGAACGCTTTTAAAATTTAGGTTTAAACAATGAAAGGATGCACCAGAGAAACTGAATTGCATCCTCATATTGAAAATCTGATTTTTGGGGAACTGGGTTAAGGCGAATTAACAGCCGACATCCATGCGGCTAATCAGATCACTGCGTACCCAGCCTTTCGCGCCAGAGGGAAACTGGACAAAGTGCCAAACGTAGCCATCGTTGGTATTTTTTTGGTTCAGCAGTTGCACCACATCGCCTTGCACTCCATAGTGAGGAGACTGGGCTGAAGTGGATGGGTTGGCGCGAACATTGATTCTATCGCCTGTTTTTCCTGCCAACACACCATACTCCGCCATGCCTTCGCTGTATCGAACAAAATCGCTGCGCACCCATCCTTTCGCACCCGAAGAAAACTGCACATAATTCCACACAGCGCGATCGCTCCCCTGCATGGAGCGCATGATTTCGACGCGATCGCCTGCCAAACCATAGTGGGCACGAGACGACGCGATCGTTGGCGCTGAGCGAACGTTGATCCGGCTTCCCACATCCTGGGCAACCAGCGTTGCTGGGCGGGCAAATGAGGGCAAAGCGACACTTAAGGCTGCAACACTGGCAGTAATAGCAGACCAGATGAAAAAGGGCTTCATAGTAACGACCTTTTGAAATCAGTAAAGGGGACTATCCTTGACTACAAACCGTTGTGATATTTTCCAAAAAGTCAACCTATTATTTTTCAAAACTGAGTCAACGAATATGCCGTCCCCAGATAAAAAGGCATCTGGCATACTGAAGGCACACGCTCTCTATTAAAACTCACCATGTTTGGCACCTTTCAACACAGCAGCCTCCGCATTGAAGTTCCTGCCACCGAACAAGCCTTACGGCAAGGATTGCTCAGTACCGCAAGTTTGCAAAAGTGGCTCTTTCCTCAGAGGCTTTCCATCGGGTTGCCAGAGGAACTGATTGAAGGATTAACCTTCACAAGTCAAATCGGTCCTATCACTGTTCAGCACAAAGTTGAGCAGGTAGAAGCTAACACCTTACGATTGCTGCTAAGCCAAGGGATTGATGGTTTTCATGAATGGCATTGGGGCGAAGGTTGGGTGCAGTCCCGCATTGAGGGAATTTCTCTGTTGCCGCTTAATTTAGGGCAAACCCTCAGTCTGCTGAGCCTACGGCAATTCTTGGTTGCCACGCACCCGCAAGCGCACTGATTCAGCGTGGGAATGTAGACCTTCTGCTGTCGCTAGGGCGTCGATCGCCCCGGCAACCTTTTCCAACGCGGTTTGCGAATACTGTACTAAGCTGGAATGCTTCAAGAAAGTTTCCACAGTCAGGGCAGACGCATATCGCGCGGCACCAGAGGTAGGCAGAGTGTGGTTAGGTCCGGCTAGATAATCTCCCACCGCTTCTGGAGTAGAAGAGCCTAAAAAGATCGCGCCTGCGTGACGAATTTTATCCAGCAAACCCCAGGGATCAACGACTTCCAGTTCTAAATGTTCTGGAGCAAACTCGTTAGACAGTTCTGCTGCCACATCCAAGGATTCTACTACCACGACTAAGCCGTAGTGCGCGATCGCTTTCTCGGTCAATAAGCGACGGGGATGATCAAGCAATTGCCGTTCTACTTCATCCACAACTTTTCTCGCCAGCACGGAGTCATCGGTTAATAAAATAGAAGCAGCCATTTGGTCATGTTCTGCTTGCGCCAGCATATCTGCCGCCACATAAACCGGGTTGGCGCTCTTATCGGCAATGATCAATACTTCCGAAGGTCCCGCCAAAGAGTCAATCCCGACCGTGCCGTAAACCAGTTTTTTTGCCAGCGTGACGTAGATATTTCCCGGTCCAGTGATGATATCAACGTTTGGAATGGTTTCAGTGCCGTAGGCAAGGGCTGCGATCGCCTGCGCCCCGCCCACCCGATAGATCTCCTCAACTCCCGCTTCTTGGGCTGCAACCAAAACCGCTGGACTAATCCCTCCGTCGCCACCGGGGGGCGTAACCATAACAATACGCGGCACCTTCGCCACCTTTGCCGGAATCGCATTCATGATTACGGTGCTTGGGTAAGAAGCCTGCCCACCCGGAACATAAATACCCGCCCGATCCACAGGGGTATATCGTTTGCCCAGCACAATTTCATTCTCACCAAAATGAACCCAGCTTTTTGGAACTCGCTGGCGATGAAAGGCTTCAACTTGCCGACAAGCAAGCTGAATCGCCCCTAGCAATTCCTTAGAAACTTGCTGGTAGGCTGCATCTAGCTCGGAGCCACTGACTCGCAATTCATCAGACTTCAACGCCTGATGATCAAATTCTGAAGTGTAATGTAAAACAGCGCGATCGCCCTGACGTTTTACCGCTTGAAGCACTTCTCGCACCGTTGACTCTTTATGAGCAACTTGGTCATCGTGAGTGCGGTCACAGATACGCCGTAGTTCAGATCGTGCCTCGGTTCGCTGAGTGATAATTCGCAGCATGGAAGTCGGAATGCCATCTTAAGAAGTTGCCTGACGAGAACAGATTTCTGAGAGTTCCATTATTCGGTCAGAAAACAGATGCGCCCATCCTCGTTACTCTAGCTTAACTTGTATTTTTAGGAGATTGGGCTGTTGAACGCGGAAGATGTTATAATTATCCTTCGAGCATTTATCGTGTCTTTTCGATATTGCTTCAATAGGTAGTAGAGTTTTTAGGATTTACTGTGGCTAACATCAAGTCTGCCATTAAGCGCGTAGAAATTGCTGAGCGCAATCGGCTTCGGAATAAAAGTTATAAGTCTGCTGTAAAAACGTTTGTGAAGAAATGCTTCGCGGCGGTTAGCACTCATGCTGCCAGCCCAACTCCTGAGTCTGAGCAAATGGTTCAGACGAGTTTAGCGTCTGCATACAGTCATATTGATAAAGCAGTTAAACGGGGTGCGCTGCACTCGAATACGGCTGCCCGCAAAAAATCTCGCTTGATGCGGGCAGTTAAAGGTCTGGAAGCAAACAAACCAGCCGAAGTAAGCGAATCAGCCGCTTCTTGAAGGTAATGTTTTTGGTAAGAGTGGGCTTAGCTTACAGGGTAGAGTGGCTCACGCTATTCTGTATGTTTTTTAAGATTCAACTGATCAAAGTCAACCTTGAAACGCCGGCTGTTTTCACAAATGCAACTTGTTGATACTCACGTTCACATTAACTTCGAGGCGTTTCAGCAAGATTTGGACGAGGTAGCCCAACGGTGGCGAAAAGCTAATGTTGCCTACCTCGTTCATTCTTGTGTAGATCCGTCTGAGTTTAAAGGGATTCAGGCAATTGCAAACCGTTTTCCTGAAGTGTTCTTTGCAGTTGGATTGCACCCACTCGATGTTGAAGGTAAGTGGACTGATCAGACTGCTGACGAGATTTTTCAGCTAGCAAACTCTGATCGGCGAGTAGTGGCGATTGGCGAAACGGGGTTGGATTTCTTTAAAGCGCGAAATTCGGAGCGGCAGCTAGAGGCACTAAACGAACAGTTGGCGATCGCCCAGCGGTTAGATTTACCCGTTATCATTCACTGTCGAGATGCGGCAAAAGCTATGGCTAGCCACTTTCGTAATTTTTGGGAACAACACGGCTCAGTTAGGGGGGTAATGCATTGTTGGGGAGGAACACCAGAAGAAACTCAATGGTTTCTGGATTTAGGATTTTTTATTAGTTTTAGCGGCACGGTCACATTCAAAAAAGCAACTCAGATTCATGAGTCTGCTCAAATGGTGCCCTGCGATCGATTGCTCGTTGAAACTGATTGCCCTTTTCTAGCACCAACTCCTCACCGAGGTAAACGTAACGAACCTGCTAACGTTCAGTATATTGCTGATCGAGTTGCGACTTTGCGAGATCTTCCAATTGAGCAGCTTGTAGCCCAAACAACCAGCAATGCTCGACATTTGTTCCGTCTGCCACCCTTAGCGGCTTCAGGAAACTAAATCTAGAATTTTCTATTAGATAGGGTTTTCTATTAGAAATGCAGTAGTTTCCATGTTGTTCGGTTGACGATATTACTTATCTTTGCTATTCAATTCCCCTTTTTTGCGAAATCAAGGCATAATTAAGAGAAATGTTGACATAAAAATAGTGGGAAATTCTTGAAGCAACCTCTACATTTGGTGGTCACGTCCGTCATTGTGCTCGATCCTCTTGTTTTTCGACATCTATGCATAGATGCACTTAGTGATACGTTCATGCTCACCTGCACCAGTAGTTTTTGCAGGTTAATGGTTTGACTCTATGACTTTTGTAACAGCTTCAGAGTATTTAGACCGCCGAATTTTTGGTTTCTAGAGAGCTATTCGTAAACAACTAGCCAAGTTTATGTCGGCTATTGACCTTTTGATGAGCGATCGCTTACAATCCACCATTCACGCTGGGTATACCCCTTCTGAAGACAACGCATGACTGAATACAACACGCCCACCTTTACCTTACCGGATTTGGTTGAAATTCAGCGGGAGAGCTTCCGCTGGTTTCTTGAAGAAGGTTTAATTGAAGAACTAGATAGCTTTTCTCCGATTACAGATTACACCGGCAAGTTAGAGTTGCACTTTGTCGGCAAAGACTATAAGTTAAAGCGACCAAAGTATGACGTTGATGAAGCGAAGAGACGGGATAGCACTTATGCCGTTCAGATGTATGTTCCTACCCGGTTAATCAACAAGGAAACCGGAGAGATCAAGGAGCAAGAGGTATTCATCGGTGATTTGCCATTGATGACCGATCGCGGCACTTTTATTATCAATGGTGCGGAGCGCGTCATTGTGAACCAAATTGTGCGCAGTCCTGGGGTTTACTATAAATCCGAAACCGACAAAAATGGGCGGCGCACTTATAATGCAAGCCTGATTCCCAACCGTGGGGCTTGGTTAAAGTTTGAAACAGATAAAAACGATTTGGTGTGGGTTCGGATCGATAAAACTCGTAAGCTTTCTGCCCAAGTACTTTTGAAAGCTTTGGGTCTTAGCGATGGTGAAATTTTTGATGCGCTACGCCATCCCGAATACTTCCAAAAGACAATTGACAAGGAAGGGCAATACGGCGAAGAAGAAGCCTTGATGGAATTGTATCGGAAGCTCCGTCCCGGTGAGCCTCCTACTGTCTCCGGTGGTCAGCAATTGCTCGATTCTCGCTTCTTCGATCCGAAGCGCTATGACTTGGGTAAAGTAGGGCGCTATAAGCTAAATCGCAAGCTGCGTTTGAATGTACCTGAAGTGATGCGGGTTTTAACTCCCCAAGATATCTTGTCAGCAATAGACTATTTGATCAACTTAGAGTTTGATATTGGAACCATTGACGACATTGACCACCTTGGTAATCGACGAGTTCGTTCTGTCGGTGAGCTTCTGCAAAATCAGGTGCGGGTTGGCTTGAACCGTTTAGAGCGAATCATTCGGGAGCGTATGACTGTCTCTGATGCTGACTCGCTTACCCCAGCATCTTTGGTTAATCCCAAACCATTGGTAGCAGCAATCAAGGAATTTTTTGGTTCTTCGCAGCTCTCGCAGTTTATGGATCAAACGAATCCTTTGGCAGAGTTGACTCATAAGCGCCGTTTAAGCGCCCTTGGTCCTGGGGGGCTAACTCGTGAACGAGCCGGGTTTGCGGTTCGAGATATCCATCCCTCTCACTATGGGCGTATTTGCCCCATCGAGACACCGGAAGGTCCTAATGCGGGTTTGATTGGCTCCTTGGCAACCCATGCGCGGGTTAACGCCTATGGCTTTATCGAAACACCGTTTCGTAAAGTTGAGAATGGAAGGGTTTGCCAAGATATTGCAGCCGCATATATGACAGCCGATGAAGAAGACGATCTGCGCGTTGCTGCGGGCGATGTGCCGATGGACAAAACTGGGCTAATCCTGGGCGACGAAGTTCCGATTCGATACCGTCAAGAATTTACGACAGCGACCCCCGACGAAATTGACTATGTTGCTGTCTCTCCGGTGCAAATCATTTCGGTTGCAACTTCCTTGATTCCGTTTTTGGAGCATGATGATGCTAACAGGGCGCTGATGGGATCAAATATGCAACGGCAAGCAGTTCCATTGCTGCGGCCTGAACGTCCTTTGGTGGGAACCGGCTTGGAAGCTCAGGCAGCTAGAGACTCTGGCATGGTCATTGTGAGTCGAACAGACGGGGAAGTTGTTTTTGTTTCGGCTGATCGCATTCGAGTTCGTGAGCCTCAGGGTCGAGAGATCGATTACCAAGTTCAAAAATATCAGCGGTCTAATCAGGATACTTGCCTGAATCAGCGACCCATTGTTTTTCTGGGCGATCGCGTTGTTGCAGGGCAAATTTTGGCAGACGGTTCTGCTACCGAATCAGGAGAGTTAGCGCTTGGACAAAATATCCTAGTGGCTTATATGCCTTGGGAAGGCTACAACTACGAGGATGCCATTCTCATTAGTGAGCGTCTAGTTTTTAACGATATCTATACTTCGATCCATATTGAAAAATATGAAATTGAAGCCCGTCAAACTAAGCTAGGACCAGAAGAAATTACGCGCGAGATTCCAAACGTGGGTGAGGATGCTCTGCGGCAACTCGATGAAACCGGAATTATTCGGATCGGCGCTTGGGTGCAGCAAAGCGATATTTTGGTAGGCAAAGTAACTCCTAAAGGCGAGTCTGACCAGCCCCCCGAAGAAAAATTGCTGCGGGCAATCTTTGGCGAGAAAGCAAGAGATGTGCGTGATAACTCCTTGCGAGTTCCCAACGGTGAGAAGGGTCGTGTTGTGGACGTGCGAGTATTCACGCGAGAGCAGGGCGATGAACTGCCTCCAGGTGCCAATATGGTCGTTCGCGTTTATGTCGCTCAAAAGCGCAAGATCCAAGTAGGCGACAAAATGGCGGGTCGTCATGGTAACAAAGGCATTATTTCTCGCATTTTGCCAATCGAGGATATGCCTTACTTACCCGATGGCACTCCGCTGGACATCGTGCTAAATCCGCTTGGTGTGCCCTCTCGGATGAATGTGGGTCAGGTCTATGAATGTCTACTGGGTTGGGCGGCAGAGAACTTAGGAGTGCGTTTTAAGGTGATCCCCTTTGATGAAATGCACGGGGAAGAAAAGTCTCGCGAAACGGTTCATTCCAAACTTCAGGAAGGGGCAGACCATCAGGAGAAAGGCTGGGTGTTCAATCCTGAAAACCCCGGCAAAATCCAAACTTATGATGGTCGGACTGGAGAACCTTTTGATCGAGCGGTCACGGTTGGCGTGGCGTATATGCTGAAGCTGGTTCATCTGGTTGATGACAAGATCCATGCGCGTTCTACTGGACCCTACTCCCTGGTGACACAGCAACCTTTGGGCGGTAAGGCACAGCAAGGTGGTCAGCGGTTTGGAGAGATGGAAGTATGGGCTTTAGAAGCGTTTGGAGCAGCTTATATCTTGCAAGAACTGCTAACGGTGAAGTCAGACGATATGCAGGGACGAAATGAAGCGCTCAATGCGATCGTCAAAGGAAAAGCGATCCCACGACCCGGTACTCCAGAGTCTTTTAAGGTGCTAATGCGCGAACTTCAATCTCTCTGTTTGGATGTGGCGGTGCATAAGTTAGATACTCGTGAAGACGGGACTAGCCGTGATTCTGAGGTCGATCTTATGGCGGATGTAAGCACTCGACGAGCGCCTTCTCGACCGACTTACGAATCTATTTCTAGGGATGAAATGGACGATAGTGATCGGTAATTTCAGTTATTGAGAATAGTGGCGATCGCCACTATTCTCAATAACACTTCTAAAGTTTTCTTGCCATAAACTGATCTTGATAAGGAATAATACGCGATGCCGAAGGTAGAGCAGCGATTTGACTACGTAAAAATTGGTCTGGCATCTCCAGAACGAATTCGGCAATGGGGAGAGCGTACCCTACCTAATGGTCAAGCCGTTGGAGAAGTGACCAAGCCTGAAACAATCAACTATCGGACGCTCAAGCCCGAAATGGATGGATTGTTTTGTGAGCGGATTTTTGGTCCAGCAAAAGACTGGGAATGCCACTGTGGCAAATATAAGCGTGTGCGTCATCGCGGTATTGTATGTGAGCGTTGTGGCGTAGAAGTCACTGAGTCGCGTGTTCGTCGGCATCGCATGGGCTATATCAAGCTGGCAGCGCCTGTGGCGCACGTCTGGTATTTGAAGGGTATTCCGAGTTACATGGCAATTTTGCTCGATATGCCGTTGCGGGATGTGGAGCAGATTGTTTACTTCAATGCGTATGTGGTGTTAAGCCCTGGCAATGCCGAAAACTTGTCCTATAAGCAACTTTTGACTGAAGACCAATGGATTGAAATTGAAGATCAACTCTACAGCGAAGATTCGCAGTTGACAGGGGTTGAAGTGGGCATTGGCGCAGAAGCCCTGCAACGGCTGCTGCAAGACATTAAGCTAGAAGAAGAAGCCGAAAAACTTCGAGAGGAGATTTCGACTTCTAAAGGGCAGAAAAGAGCCAAGCTCATTAAGCGGCTGCGGGTAATTGATAACTTCATCGCCACTGGCTCCCAAACAGATTGGATGGTATTGACAGTGATTCCTGTCATTCCACCCGACCTGCGTCCCATGGTGCAGCTAGATGGTGGGCGTTTTGCTACATCAGACTTGAATGATTTATATCGACGCGTAATTAACCGAAACAACCGGCTGGCTCGCTTACAAGAGATTTTGGCACCTGAAATCATCGTCCGTAACGAAAAGCGGATGTTGCAGGAAGCGGTCGATGCTCTCATTGATAATGGTCGTCGCGGTCGCACAGTGGTTGGGGCTAACAACCGTCCGCTTAAATCTCTTTCTGACATTATTGAAGGGAAGCAGGGTCGCTTCCGACAAAATCTGTTGGGCAAGCGAGTAGATTACTCCGGTCGTTCTGTGATTGTGGTGGGTCCAAAATTAAAGATTCATCAGTGTGGTTTGCCAAGAGAAATGGCGATCGAATTGTTTCAGCCCTTTGTGATTCATCGGCTAATTCGGCAAGGTTTAGTCAACAACATTAAAGCGGCTAAGAAACTAATTCAGCGTAACGATCCGACTGTGTGGGATGTTTTGGAAGATGTGATCGAAGGACACCCCGTGATGTTGAATCGGGCACCCACGCTTCACCGTTTGGGCATCCAAGCTTTTGAACCTGTTTTAGTAGATGGTCGAGCAATCCAACTTCATCCATTGGTATGCCCAGCATTTAACGCTGATTTTGATGGGGATCAAATGGCAGTTCATGTGCCTTTGTCGATTGAGGCTCAAGCTGAAGCCCGACTATTGATGCTGGCATCTAATAATATTCTGTCGCCTGCAACGGGTCGCCCCATTATCACCCCTAGCCAGGATATGGTGCTGGGCTGTTACTATCTGACTGCGGAAAATCCTGAAACCCAAGGTAATGGCGATCGCTACTTCTACAACATGGAAGAGGCGATTATTGCCTATGACCAAAAGCAAGTGGCAATTCATGCTTATGTTTGGGTGCGATTTGATGGTGAAGTTGACAGCGGCGAACCTGATAACGAGGTTTTAGAAGAAAGCACATCGCCTGATGGGGTAGTCACAAAGCTCTATAAGCACCGCCGGATGCGAGTTGATGCAGAAGGTAATTTACTTTCCCAATATGTTCGTACCACTCCAGGGCGGATTATCTTTAACAAGACCATTCACGATGCCCTAGCACTCTAGGAATACATTAGGGGTTGGCGATCGCGCCCAACCCCACTCTTAATTTCCAAATCATCTTTTGTTCATGGCACAGGCGGACTTAAACATGGCAGAGCGCAACGAACAACCCCTCTTTCGGAATCAGGTTATTAACAAGAAAGAGTTAACAAAGCTAATTTCTTGGGCATTCACAAACTACGGCACCGCGCGCACCGCTCAAATGGCAGACATGGTGAAGGACATGGGCTTCAAGTTTGCCACGCGGGCTGGGGTGTCGATCAGTGTAGATGATTTGCAGGTGCCTCCTACCAAGCGCAAATTGTTAGACGCGGCGCAGGAAACCATTCGAGAAACCGAAGAGAAATATACTCGCGGCGAAATCACAGAAGTGGAACGTTTCCAAAAGGTAATTGATACTTGGAACGGGACTAACGAAGAATTGAAAGATGAAGTTGTCAAAAACTTCAAGTCTAATAACCCTTTGAACTCTGTGTACATGATGGCGTTCTCCGGGGCACGGGGCAACATTTCGCAAGTTCGTCAGTTGGTGGGAATGCGCGGTCTCATGGCAAATCCGCAGGGTGAAATTATTGACTTGCCGATTAAGACTAACTTTCGGGAAGGATTGACCGTAACGGAATATATTATCTCCTCCTATGGTGCTAGAAAAGGCTTAGTAGACACCGCTTTACGCACCGCAGACTCCGGCTATCTGACTCGCCGTCTAGTAGACGTTTCCCAGGATGTCATTATTCGAGAGCTAGATTGCGGAACTGAGCGTGGTATCCCGCTAACGAGTATGACGGATGGCGATCGCGTCCTCATTCCTCTCAAGAATCGCCTTTTAGGGCGCGTTGCGGCTAAAGATATTGTTCATCCAAAAACTGGCGAAGTTATCGTTAGTCGTAACCAAGCTATCTCGGATGAATTGGCAGAGCAAATCGCTCAAGCCGGAGTGGAAGAAGTCCTGTTGCGATCGCCCCTAACCTGCGATGCCACCCGTTCTGTTTGTCAGAATTGTTACGGTTGGAGTCTTGCCCATGCTCACATGGTAGACATCGGTGAAGCGGTGGGTATCATCGCCGCTCAATCGATTGGAGAGCCGGGAACTCAACTGACCATGAGAACCTTCCATACGGGTGGTGTATTCACAGGTGAGATGGCACGCCAGGAACGGGCAAACTTTGATGGCACGATTAAATTCCCTAAACGCTTCCGAACTCGTGCTTTCCGCACGCGGCACGGTGAAGATGCCCTCGTTGTAGAATCGGTCGATTCAAATACAAAAGTGATCTTAGAAGGACCTGCCGGACAGCAAGCCTTCTCCATCTTGCAGGGTGCAACCCTACTCGTGAGAGATGGTCAAAAAGTAAAAGCGGGGCACATCCTAGCTGAAGTTCCACTGACGGGGCGATCGCGTAAAACGACTGAAAAAGCCGCGAAAGATGTAGCATCTGACATGGCTGGCGAAGTTCAATTTGCAGATCTAGTTCCCGAAGAGAAAAAAGACCGTCAAGGCAACACCACCCGCACTGCTCAACGAGGCGGTTTGCTATGGATTTTGTCTGGTGAAGTCTACAACTTGCCACCGGGTGCAGAACCCGTTGTCAAAAACGGTGATTCTATCGAAGCCAATGGAGTCATTGCCGAAACAAAGCTAGTCACCGAGCACGGCGGAATTGTTCGACTGCCTCAAGAGCCAGAAGGCAACAAAGGAGGACGAGAAGTTGAAATTATTACGGCATCTGTTTTACTCGACCAAGCCCAAATTCGGGCAGAGAGCTTTCAAGGTCGAGATCACTACCTCATTGAAACCAGCCACAACCAGGTTTTTTCGCTCAAAGCCACACCCGGAACTAAAGTAACTAATGGTCAAGTCGTTGCGGAACTAATTGACGATCGCTACCGTACTCAAACAGGCGGCATCATCAAATATTCCGGTGTAGAAGTGGGCAAGCGCGGTAAAGCTAAGCAAGGTTATGAAGTGGTCAAAGGGGGAACCCTAATTTGGATTCCCGAAGAAGCTCACGAAGTCAACAAAGATATTTCGCTGTTGATGGTGGAAGACGGGCAGTACGTCGAAGCGGGTACAGAAGTCGTTAAAGATATCTTCTGCCAAAGTAATGGTGTGATTGAAGTCACTCAGAAGAACGATATTCTGCGAGAGATTGTGGTCAAGCCAGGTGACTTGCACATGGTCGATAACCCTGACGACATTATCACCCGTGAAGCCGTGCTAGCGAATCCCGGTCAGGAAATAATGCCAGGGCTAACTATCGACGAACTCAAATATGTTGAGTACGTAGAAACTCCTGAAGGTCCTGCCATGCTGGTACGCCCCATCATGGAATTTACGGTTCCAGATGAACCCTCGGTTCCCAGCCAGGAATCCTCTAACGATGATTCGGGGCGTTCCATCCGTTTAAGAGCGATTCAACGGATGCCTTACAAAGATGGAGAGCGAGTTAAGTCTGTTGAAGGACTAGAGCTTCTCAAAATTCAACTGGTTCTAGAAATTGATCAAGATGCGCCCCAACTTGCCGCAGATATAGAATTAATTCCCGATGAGACTGATCCAGATCGACTGCGTTTGCAACTCGTCATTTTGGAGTCATTAATCATTAAGCGTGATATATCGGCTGACCCTACTCAAGGCAGTACTCAAACACGAGTTCTGGTTAAAGATGGGGATCAAATTGCGCCAGGGGCGGTTGTTGCGCGTACTGAAATTCAGTGTAAAGAAACTGGCGAAGTGCGCGGTATCCGTGAAGGTGCGGAGGCGATTCATCGAATTTTGGTGGTTCGAGATGCGGATCTTATTACAATCAACACCAAAGGACAGCCTACGGTCAACGTCGGCGATCTAGTCGTTGCGGGAACCAAAATTGCTCCCAGTCTCTCTCTAGAGGAATCTGGTCTGGTCGTTCATGTGAATGAATCGCAAATTACCATGCGGTTAGCGCGTCCCTATCGGGTGTCTCCTGGAGCCGTGTTACACATTGATCACGGTGATCTCGTCCAGCGGGGCGACCATCTAGTATTACTGGTATTTGAGCGCTCTAAAACCGGGGATATTATTCAAGGTCTCCCTAGAATTGAAGAACTTTTAGAAGCGCGAAAGCCCAGAGAAGCGTGCATTTTGGCTGAAAGGGATGGTACGGCTCAGGTCGTTTACGAAGATAATGAGTTAACTGAAATCAAAATTGTTGAGTCGGATGGTAGCCTCCGCGAGTATCCCATCAGCCCGGGGCAAAACGTGATTGTCTCCGATGGTCAACATGTGAGTGCCGGGGAGCGGTTGACTGATGGACCTTCTAATCCGCACGAGTTGCTAGATGTGATGTATCGGGCGAGCCGTGAAACGATGGGAGTTCATGATTCAGCGTTGCGGAGCTTACGAGAGGTGCAAACATTCCTCGTGAGTGAAGTTCAGTCAGTGTATCAGTCTCAAGGCGTTGACATTTCAGACAAACATATTGAAGTGGTTGTCCGTCAGATGACTTCTAAGGCAAGGGTAGACGATGGTGGGGATACCACCATGTTGCCCGGTGAACTGGTGGAGCTTTACCAAGTCGAGCAGGTGAATGAAGCCATGTCAATTACGGGTGGTGCGCCAGCAGAATATACGCCTGTATTGTTAGGAATCACAAAAGCGTCACTCAATACTGATAGCTTTATCTCGGCGGCTAGTTTCCAAGAAACGACTAGGGTTTTGACAGAAGCGGCGATCGAGGGCAAGTCTGACTGGCTGCGCGGCTTGAAGGAAAACGTCATTATTGGACGCTTGATTCCAGCCGGAACTGGCTTTAATGCATATGAGGAAGTGGGAAGCATAGATGCGGACTTACCCTATGATGGCATCGCTATGTTTGATGATGATGCCGACTTGAAAGATGTGGTTCTGGACGATCGCACAGCCCGCACTTATGGTCTAGATGTGGAAGATCGAGCACTCTTCGGGGGGCAAGAGTTCACTATCAGCGACACCAAACCTGACTATGTTTCACCCATCTTAGATGACGGGGATGACGAGTTTATTGGTGGCAGCAGCGTCATCAATAAACCCGATAGCAAAATCGGCATTGATGCTGCTGACGAAACTGAGGATGACTTTGAAGACGATGGCGACGATGATATTGAAGATTAATCCTTTGTATCGCTAGGTCGCTTGGTTTTGAGCAAACGTTAATTTAAACTTAAGTCATCTGCTGATGGATCAACCGCAGCAGATGACTGTTTTGATTTTAAATCGGTTGTGAAACGTGGAAGACTTATGGCTGCTTTAAATGAACTTAGTCTAGGCGACGCTCTTGAGACCTGTGTTCAGGCTTTGAACCTTCCTCATATTCAGCGGCATTTATTCATCTGTGCTGACCCAACGAAACCAAAATGTTGCTCCAAAGACATCAGTTTGGCAGCGTGGGATTATTTAAAAAATCGATTAAAAGAACTTAAACTCGACCAATCAGCAGATGCCTGTTCAAGCGGCGTGTTTCGTACCAAAGCCAATTGCCTGCGGGTGTGTATGCAGGGACCTATTCTGGTCGTTTATCCAGACGGAGTTTGGTATCATAGCGCTACAGCACCGGTCATTGAGCGGATTATTCAGGAGCATCTCATTGGGAATCAGATCGTTCAAGAGTACGCATTTTTAGTCCATCCACTGACTAGGGAACCCTTGATTAAGGAGTGATTTCGCCCATGCGGTTTAGCGGCCAAAATCGCACGATCGCGTGACCAATAATATTCTCACGGGGTACAAAGCCCCAATAATGACTGTCGCAACTATTATTACGGTTATCGCCTAAAACTAAATACGAATCTTTAGGGACGACTCTAGGACCATATTGATACTCAGGAACGGCATCTAGATAAGTTTCCTTGATCGGGCTGTCATTAATAAAAACAAGACCCTGCTTAACTTCTATTTTTTCGCCTGGTAAACCAATAACTCGTTTAATGTAAGCATCTTTAGAGGGTTGGGAGCGTTGTCCAGTACAAACCATAGAAGCAGAATCGGGTGGCATGAAGACCACAACATCTCCTCGCTGGGGCTGCTTAAAGTGATAGCTGACCTTATCGATAATCAGGCGATCGTCTACCTGAAGCGTTGGCACCATCGACTTGGAGGGAATGTAGCGAGCTTCAGCTACAAAGGTGCGGATGCCAAATGCCAGAACGGCGCTTAGCCCTAAAGTCTTAAGAATTTCGACCCAAATAATCTCCTTAGGAGGTTGGGAATTATTATTATTGTCACTGGATTCTTTACTGTTCACTTGAGCCATCGTAGAGATAAGGGTTACGCAGAGTTCAATACTATTCTAAATCGGCTTAGATCATGTCATCAGATTTGCCTTTACTGATTCGCAACGCTTCTATTCTTCAGCCCGATCGCCGTTTGTTATTGGGCGATGTCTACGTTCAAAATGGCACCATTCAAGCGATCGCCGCTGAACTTAACGCCACAGATTTTAATGAATCTTGCCAATCTATTAAGGAAATAGACGCAACTGGGCTAACTTTGTTGCCGGGAGTGATCGATCCGCAGGTGCATTTTCGCGAACCGGGGTTGGAATATAAAGAAGATTTGTTTACCGCCAGTTGTGCCTGTGCCAGAGGAGGCGTAACCTCGTTTTTGGAGATGCCCAATACGCGCCCGCTGACCACCACTCAAGCCGCGCTGGATGACAAGCTGAAACGAGCCGCAGAAAAGTGCTTGGTAAATTATGGCTTTTTCATTGGCGCAACCGCAGAAATTTTGCCCGATTTGCTGGAGGCAACCCCGGCTTGCGGCATTAAGATCTTTATGGGGTCAATGCATGGCGCTTTGCTAATCGATGAAGAAACGCTGCTAGATCGAATTTTTTCCCAGGGCGATCGCTTAATTGCGGTTCATGCCGAAAATCAGGCGCGGATTCGCGATCGCCGTCAACAGTTTGCGGGAATCACCAATCCGGCGATCCACTCTCAAATTCAAGACAATCAAGCTGCCCTAGAAGCAACACAGCTTGCATTGAAACTATCCAAAAAATATCAGCGACGCTTGCATATTCTGCACTTGTCTACCGCAGAAGAAGCCGAGCTATTGCGGCACGAAAAACCTGCCTGGGTCACTGCCGAAGTTACACCCCAACATTTGCTGCTCAACACCAGCGCCTATGAAACGATTGGCACACGGGCACAAATGAATCCGCCGCTGCGATCGCCCCACGATAACCAAGTCCTTTGGCAAGCGCTGCTAGATGGCGTGATTGACTTCATCGCCACCGACCACGCGCCCCACACCCTAGAAGAAAAAGCCAAACCCTATCCCGATTCGCCCTCTGGAATGCCAGGAGTGGAAACCTCCTTGGCGCTGATGCTCACCCAGGCAATGCAGGGACGTTGCACCGTCGCACAGGTGGCGAACTGGATGTCTACCGCTGTGGCAAAGGCATACCGCATTCCCAATAAAGGGGCGATCGCGATCGGCTATGACGCTGATTTGGTGCTGGTGGATTTGAACACCTATCGCACCGTACAGCGGGAAGATCAGTTGACCAAGTGCGGCTGGAGTTCCTTTGAAGGGTGGAACTTAACAGGCTGGGCAGTCACGACGATCGTGGGGGGGCAGATTGTTTTTGACCACGGCAAATTAAATACCTCTGTGCGCGGTCAGCCCTTGCGATTTGATTAAAACAAGAGTGAAAAACTCAAAACTCAAAACATCTCCTGCGGAGACGCTACGCGTTGGTAAAGCCAGTCCGAAGGACTTACAAAACACAAAATATCTCCTGCGGAGACGCTACGCGAACAAAACTCAAAACTCAAAACTCAAAACTGCTTATCGATCGCGGGCATTTTAAAGCTTCCCACTGATATTAAGTTAATTTGACGGTGCTCGTCGTCGCCATTCAAGCGAATCAGCAAATAATCCGCAGGGCGATAGGGCAAGCGTTCCGCCCATTCGATCGCCACGATTCCAGGTTCTACTTCTACTCCATCCCAATATATATTTGGGTGAAGCTGAGCCACTGCATCAGGCTGCAATCGATATAAATCCATGTGATAGAGCGGCAATCGCCCCCCCAAATACTCATTCACCAAAGTAAACGTGGGGCTATCGACCACTTCTGGAACGTTTAGCCCTTCTCCTATGGCTTGAACCAACGTGGTTTTGCCGCTACCCAAGTCACCTTCTAATAGCAATACACTCCCTGATGCCAAACTTTGCCCCAATTGTCTACCCATCTGGCGGGTTGCATTAATATCCAAATTATTAAGGGTAATTGAACGTGAGTTAACCGGGTCGATCAGGGGAGACATGAAAATGTACCTATTAAAAATTGTAAATAGAAAGTTTTAAGGCTTGATTTATCACGACAGATAGCTACACTTTGGAAGCCCAACCAGAGCGATCGCAATTTAATAAGTCCATTCAATCGCTTCTGATTTTGAATTGTTTCTTCAGATTAAACGCATCAATTCTAACTTTGACAGTTCGGTAAGTTGGTTTCCCAGCGGTGCTCTACTAGCAATTTTGACAATTAGGGAAAAACAGATGCAAAAAATCTATCAGAAAACTGCCGCGATCGCCTTTAGCGCAATAGTAGGCGTTGGCACCATTACAGCACCTACGCAAGCGACAACCCTCACCTGGGGATTGAACTTTTTCGATGACGCTGGCAAACCCGTTGGCAGTGGTGAATTTAGCTATGATGATGAAGTTTTAACCTTTGTACCCACAATTCCACCCCTTCCGGCTCCGGGTGGTTTTGAGGTGAACAATGCCTTGACCCGTTTTTCGGCAACAGTGCTAGGAGCAGAGTGGAACTTGAGCGATCGCCCTAGGATTACCTGGTGGCAGCCCACGAGCACTAAAAGTCTTGGGCAAAAAGTGGTCACCCGCTATGGCATGGCGATCGCAGACACCTGGTTTTTTGGAGATGACTTGGGACTCCGCCAGTTTTTGCTGCAAGGCGGCAAACAAGATTCTGGTGATTGGGGTGGTTCCTGGCATCAGGCGATTCCGGGTTTTATGCCATCTTTGAGTTCAGGCTCTTGGAGCGCATTCCCAAGTAGTGCTGCGGTTCCTGAACCCAGCACTATTTTGGGTGTAACGCTAATTGGAGTGGGCGTTTGGCTCCGTAAAAGATTGCCTTACAAACCTTGAACTCTTGTAAACCAGCGAAATAGAACGCGAGCTAATGCTTCGGGGTCGTGGCGAACGACTCCGGTATGCTCCTCTTCGTCAATCACGTTTGCTAAGATGATTCGCCGCCCTAGCCGACTAACCACATCGCGATCGAGGGGCACCGGATTAGAATTTTCTTGAGCATAGCGAATTAATGCTCGTGCGGTTGGCATCTGTTTGTGGACTAAGACCGCTTCAAATAGAGGCTTACCGCAGGCTCGATCGATCGCTTGAATATGATCCCCAACACTGTAACCCTGGGTTTCACCTTCCTGGGTCATGATGTTGCACACGTAGATGCGGGGCACTTTGGATCGGGCGATCGCGTCGGCAATGTCGGGAACCAGAAGATTTGGAATAATGCTGGTATACAAACTGCCAGGACCCATGATGATAAAATCTGCTTCCTGAATGGCAACTAGCGCTTTGGGGAGAGCAGGTGGATTTTCAGGCGTACATCCCACCCGAACGATTGCGCCGCAGGCTTCCGTAATGCTCGACTCTCCCTCAATTCGTCTGCCATCGGTTAAGTCCGCCCACAGGCGCACATCGCTGAGGGTGGCGGGCAACACCTCTCCTCGGACGGCAAGCACACGAGAACTAGCCGCGATCGCCTGCTCTAGATCTCCCGTAATTTCATTCATCGCCGTCAAAAACAAGTTGCCAAAACTATGCCCCGTCAACCCATCTCCGGCTCGAAACCGATACTGAAATAGCTCCGTCATCAGTTTTTCTTCGTCTGCCAACGCCGCTAGACAGTTGCGAATATCACCAGGAGGCAATACGCCAATTTCGCGCCGCAATCGCCCAGATGAGCCGCCATCATCCGCCACCGTAACGATCGCCGTAATGTTAGCGCTATATTGTTTCAACCCTCGTAGTAAGGTTGAAAGCCCAGTGCCGCCGCCCACCACCACGATTTTGGGTCCTCGATTTAAGCGGCGATGCGCCAGCAGCACATCAATCAGATCCTCGTTACCATTGGGCATTAATACTTCTGTGATGGCACCCAAAGTGCGCGATTGCCCCCACCACACCAGCAATAAGCCAGACCCAACGACCAATGGACCGCTGACGTAACTAGGAATAAAATCTGTTGCCTGTTGTAAAATCCAGCCAAAAAACTGAGTGGTGCGAAAGACGGGGGTCCACTTCATCGAAATGGCAACCCCCAGCGTTGCCAGCGAGACTCCGGCGGCACTCAACAGCAGCCAGCGTTTAACAAATAGCCCCGGTGCCATCCACTTGAACCAGCGATTTACACGGACAGGAGTCCGGCTGATGGATTCGTGCCGTAGTGCGTGGATTGCTTGTTTCAGGAAGCCAATGGTCATCGTGGGTTAGAAAAGATGTGGTGAAAAACAGATGTCGAGAATACTTTAATCGGTTTCGACTTTAACAGCACAGCCACCTGAATACCTACACTATTTTTGACAAAAGCCAGATTATGTGGGCTAGAAGTTGGGCGATCGCCTGTTTAGTATTGTGAATCACGCATCAAGCTTTGTGTGTAAATTCTAGGCGAAGTTGAAAAAAGCGATTTGACCTAAAAAATGGGGAATAGGATTAAACCCATTCCCCATTATTCATAACCAATCCACTAACCAATCAACCTTTAGGTTTGCCCGAAGTTACTTACTGTTCACAAAGTCAGCATCAATTACGTCATCGGTGTTTGCAGTTGAACTATCGTCAGCACTTTCGCTCACGTCAGCTTCGCTAGCCGCGTTCGCATTCGCATAGATTGCCTGACCCACCTGCATTAAGGCTTGCTGCAACTCGTCGGTGAGCGCCTTCATTTGGTCGTAGTCTTCGCGAGTAACAGATTCGCGCAGATTGCTAATCAACTCTTCCACCCGGCTTTTATCTGCCGCAGGCACTTGACCATTCAGGTCTTGTAGTTGCTTCTCAGCCTGATACACCAATGTTTCAGCGTTGTTTTTGGTGTCTACTTGTTCACGACGCTGGCGATCGCTGTCTGCGTTCCGCTTCGCATCTTCCACCATGCGTTCCACTTCAGATTTATCGAGGGTAGACGCACCGCTGATTTGAATCGATTGCACTTTGCCCGTGCCTTTGTCTTTGGCAGACACCGACAGAATCCCGTTCGCATCCAAATCGAAGACCACTTCAATTTGAGGAACGCCACGAGGAGCGGAGGGAATGCCATCTAGTCGGAAAGTGCCTAAGCTCTTGTTGTCGGTAGACATTTCTCGCTCACCTTGCAGCACATGAATTTCCACATTAGATTGTCCATCTACGGCGGTGGAGAAGACTTCCGACTTTTTGGTGGGAACTGTGGTGTTGCGAGGAATAATGCGAGTCATCACACCGCCCATGGTTTCCACACCCAAAGAAAGAGGAGTCACATCAAGCAGCAGCATATCGGTGACTTCACCCGACAACACACCCGCTTGTACGGCTGCACCCACTGCGACCACTTCATCGGGGTTGACCGTCATGTTGGGGTCTTTACCCGTGATTTTTTGCACGAGGGCTTGCACCGCAGGAATGCGAGTGGAACCCCCAACCAGCACCACTTCGTCGATGTCAGCCGCTGTCAGCTTGGCATCGCGAATTGCCTGTTCAACGGGAACTCGGCAGCGATCGAGTAAATCAGCCGCCAACTTCTCAAACTCAGCGCGAGTCAGGGTCAAATCGATGTGCTTCGGTCCATCTTGAGTTGCCGTAATGAAGGGAAGATTGATCCCTGCTTGGGTCGCGTTAGAAAGCTCAATCTTGGCTTTTTCTGCCGCTTCAGTCAGCCGTTGTAGAGCCTGCTTGTCTTTCCGCAAGTCCACTCCTTCCAATGCTTGAAACTGGGTGGCGATCCAATCCACGATTTTTTTATCAAAATCATCGCCGCCCAAGTGAGTGTCGCCGCTGGTGGATTTCACTTCAACCACCCCGTCGCCCACTTCTAGCAAAGATACATCGAACGTGCCGCCGCCCAAGTCAAACACGAGAATGGTTTCGTTATTTTTCTTGTCTAAGCCATATGCCAAGGCTGCCGCTGTAGGCTCGTTGACGATCCGCAAGACCTCAATTCCGGCGATTTTGCCTGCGTCTTTAGTTGCTTGCCGCTGGGAGTCGTTGAAGTAAGCGGGAACGGTGATGACGGCTTGGGTGACTTTATCTCCTAAATACTTGCTGGCATCCTCTACCAATTTCCGCAGCACTTGTGCCGAGATTTCTTCAGGAGCAAATTTCTTGTTTGCCGCAGGGGAGGCAATCTTAACGCTGCTGCCATCTTGCTCTACTTTATAAGAAACCTGTTTAGATTCCTGGCTAACTTCGCTATACTGCCGCCCAATAAACCGCTTAACGGAGTAGATCGTGTTTTCAGGATTCATTACCGCTTGGCGTTTGGCAATTTGCCCGACTAAGCGATCGCCATTTTTTGCATATGCCACCACCGATGGCGTGGTGCGTCCACCTTCTGCATTGGCAATGACTACGGGCTGCCCACCCTCCATTACTGCCACACAGGAATTCGTTGTTCCTAAGTCAATTCCAACTACTTTAGCCATGAGCGCTTAACCTCTTTTCCAATTTCCGCATATGACTAGAATATCGGGGAAAGGCTTAACTAGGGGTTCGGCTAGCACCTCCATTCCCACGGGTAATTGCCGTACTAGAGAATGGCTTGGGACGGAATGCTGTTAAGTTTAAGCTGGTTTTAGTTTACTTTTCAGCAGTGATCAATTGAAATAAAACGGCGCAATTAAACTGGGTTCTATTGAAAGAGATGACTACTTCTCACAGAAAGAATGATGCAGCCAGCTAAAAGCCAGGATATCAATCGTTTGCCGACCGTGTGGGATTATAAGCCATGGTGGTGTCAGCCGTGGTCAATTTTACTCACGGGCTGTTGCTTAATCGCTGGCAGTTGGGGGCTATTTCATCGCGTTTGGGTAACGGCGATCGTCGCGATTCCGGTGCTGACCTGGATGGGATTTTTTATTTTGGTCTATCCGCGATGGGTCAAGGGTGACGAGATCAAGGAGGATGAAACGTGAAGGATCTTGAGCGCAATAGATAGTAGGTCAACCAAACTGGGAACATTAAGCAAGCGTTCTTTGTGCCTGTTTGTAGATCACCGTTGTTTCGATGGCGTTTTGCCATGCCTATTCAAACTGTCTCGCTTGATTCGTGTCAAAAAATTCGCCATTACATTGCCAGTGCTTTGATGTTGCCCACTGCGGAAAATCATCCGCGATCGCTGCCCAAATTAACCGATGACGAACCACCAGAGCCAGATTCTCTGAGCGATTTGAGCAGTTTGTTTAGTCTGGGCGGAACGCCTGAACTGGAAACCTATGCTCCCAACGGTAATGGGCAATGGTTTATCAGTGCTTCCGATCCGGGATCTGTTTTAATGAAACTGCCGGGGCTGAAGCTCAAACCGGCTCTTCGGCTGGTGACTTATTTGCTGCGAGCGGGAGAGGATGGGAGGGGAGCAGTCTGGGCAGTGCCAGAAACGCTTAGCACTACTGCCCATCTCCAAAAAGCACTCGTGGGTGGAGGCGCAGAAGCTTCGCAAATCCCTCAGCCAAATGGCGCTCTAGCGGACGTAATGGAGTCCCTAGAGGGCGATCGCACACCCATGTCGTTTGTCATCGCCTCTATTTTGCGACGCGAACTCAAAGAATTGGGCGCTTTAGGAAAATTGTGCGATTGGTCGCATCATCGCTTGATCAATGCCTTGCCAAGTCAACGAAACTGGCAATGGCGAGTGCCCACTACACCCAAAAATCTATCGCCTAAAGTGCTGATTCATCCAGACAATCGCGCCACTACAGAGTTTTTTACCTGTCGAATCGCCGCGCCTGTAGCAATTTATCAACATATTGATCAATATGGAGCCGATCACTACAAGGCAACTAGTGTGAGCCGCGCGATCGCCCTTCCCCAAAAAGCCTGAAGTCGGCTGTAGAGCGATGATTGGAGATGGTTTAAAACCCACTAATCAACCTGCCACCAACCCAAAGCCGGACCCACAAATCGAACGGTCAGCCACCAAGCAACAAGCAGCACAATGCCGCCCCATGCTCCACGACTGCTCCACTTCACAAAGTCACCTGACTGAGCTTTCGTGAGGGGCAGCCAGGGGAAAATGCGAGGAGATTGCCCATATTCTTCGCCCAATCTGTCTTTCCGTCGTTTTGCTTCGCCCATGATTTTTAGCCGTTTATCAATATCTATTCAATATCTATTCAGTCTAGAACGATTAGTCTCAGACTTTTACTCCAAAACGGAATAGTCTGACCGGGAAAATAAGCTGGCATCAACATAGTTGATCCGCGCCATTGGGTTCATTGCGGCAAGCACATGATGCCCATAGCTCCGATGGATCACGCGGCTATCGAGTAAGGCGACGACTCCTTGCCGCTCACGAACGGGGGCGATCGCCCGTTGCAGTTCACTCAACGCAGTAGGCAGTAAATAAAGACGGAACCAATCTTGGCGCAATTTTTTGTAATAGCTGACTCGTCCCGCAACCAATGGATCTTCTAGAGAAGGAATCGGCAACGTGGCGATCGCCAACAAATGAGGCGATGGCAACACCTGCTGATGCTGCCGCCAAAAATCCCAGCCCGTGACCAACACGCCGTTATCATCCAAACACGTCCGCTCTACCTGCACTCTAGAGCCAAACTCCGATGCTAATAAAGAGCCGACTTGTGCTTTCAGTGGCACATCACCCACCAGCAGCACCGTCAACCCCGGTGTGCCTGAGCTTACCCGAAGCAGAGTATGCATTTCCTGAATTAATGCGGTCTGAAACTGGGGGGTGTTAGGCAGAGGCAGTTTTTCAGGCAAATAAAGCTGAATCAGTTCTTCATGGCGATCGGGAGAAAACTTAAGACACGTCACATCACCTACGCCCAAGCGGTCACGGTAGACCGTTGCATCTGCTTCCAAATCTAAGGCACCTCCGACAATCACAATCGGTTGCTGCTGCCAAATTGGCTCCAGTCTTGCGGCAATATCCGCCAAGCCACAATGAAGGAAAAAAGAACCCTGTAGTCGGTTTGGGGTTGCCCAAGTGAGCGCTTCTTGACGCTGAAGGGCATCCCCAAAGGTCTGCCATGGCGCGGGTATGCAGGCTGTAGCTCCTCCAGCGTCAGAAAGGGGAGCCGGCAACGGCAGTAGGGTTTGAAAAAGGTTTTGCAGAAGAATTTGCTCAGATGACTCCATCAAGTAGCAATCGTAGGGATTGACGGGACGCTGAAAGATAGCTTTAGTCAACCGCACTCGCGTTTCTCGAATGCTCTCTCGTTGTTCGGGGCAAGCCAGCATGAGCGCATCCCAATCGGCGGGTTGGAGGCAGTGAGTAAGCTGCGATCGCGCCCAGTTTTCCAAATCATCAGCGCCATCTAAAATGGTAGGAATGCCTTGCGGAAAATGCCCTTGAGAATTAAGTCGATCGCTCAGCCATGCTTCGGGAGTCGTCAACAGCAAGCCTTGAAAGTCGCCCTTGGGAAAGCAATCGCCCGTTTGAATTGACTTAGGAAAATGAATCCATTGGCGTAGCTGAGGAATTTCTACCATGAGCAATCGCTGCTGGATGGCTTCAGACGCAACCACGACGACGGGAGCTTGCCACATTAAAACCGGAACCAAATAGCTGAGGCGATAGCGCTCGTGATACCCCGAAAAGGCACTGGTTTGAATCAGCGCACTTCTCCCCAATCGCAACGCTCGTGCCACTAATCGCGCCATCGTTAGATGATGGTGCCAATAGGGTTCACCCTGCTGCCGCAGAAAGGCGCGTAACTGCTGATGAACTTCTACCTCAATCACAAGCGATCGCTCTTCTGAAATGGATGAACCTCAATTTTGACATATGCCGTCTTCCATCATCGGGTGACTGATCACAACCTAAAGCGGATCGCTGCATCCACTCCATCGCTCCTTAGTTTATCTTTATTGGCGAGTCACTCAGCCAAATCTGTAACCGCTTGGGGCGATCGCTCGGCTCCAATTTCCTGAAAACTATGAATAAATTCAACGAGCAGCCCAATGGTGGGTAAGCCTGATTGTTTTTCTTCGGCGATTGAGAACAGAGAAGCGCCATCGTCCTGCTTTAATCGCTTACCAAAATGAGGATTGTTATAAATTGATAGGGATTGATTGGTGGAAGTGACTAGCGTGGTTTGAGTAGGCGAAGGGAAAAAATTGACTTGGGTCAGGAGGGTGGCGAGTTCAGACGAAAAAGTGATTGGCTCAGTGTTGACACTAATGGTGTTCAATGTGCGATCGACCCAACTCATTAAGCCAGAGTCTTTTGGCTTGCTGCCGCTGTTGGCGGATTGAAGAATATCCAATACTGCCAATAAATTACTCTGCATAGGAGCCGCATCTTTGAAGGGATAAATTGCTAAATACGCAGTCATGAATAACTGCGTGTCATCTTGCATTTCAAACGTCAGTGTTGTCCGCCGTCGCCCAATTTGAATGTTAGGTGGCTCCATTGCCACTTGATAGTGCCGTGCTAGCTGACGATAGGCGATCGCCAAAGCACAGTGAGCATCGGAATCAAAAGTTGCATCCACCGTCAGACGAACCGTAGGCGGGGTCTCATGAAAAAAGGTATGAATACGTTCAGCCGTTAGCTTATAAATTTTGCTTTGATCTCCATTCGGGCTGAGATCCACCCATTCGCAAATCATCCCTTCTGTTTTAATGCCAAAACGCAGCACACCATGCAATTTAGCGCCGCTGAGAGTCGCACCACTCAAGTCGGCTCCAGCCCAATCCACATCAATTAAGCTAGCGCGGGTGAGGTCTGCGTGCACCAAAATAGTGCCTAAAAGATTAGCATTGCTCAGGTTAACTCCCGTCAGATTGGCACCGCTCAGCCTCGCACCACTCAAATCTGCCCAGCTTAAATCAGCTCCGCTCAGATCTGCCCAGCGCAGATTAGCGCCACTCAAATTAACCCCCTGGAGGTTTGCCCGACTTAAGGTCGCTTGACGCAGTTCGGTATGGCTGAGATCGGCACCACTGAGGTCAGCGCTACTCAGGTCAGCCCCGTGCATATTTGCCATAGCTAGATTGGCATTTGTAAAAGTTGCCCACTTCAGATCTGCTCGGCTCAAGTTGGCATGGCTCAGGTTAGCACCCCTTAACTTGGCATCTTTTAAATCTGCCCCCGATAAATTGGCATAGCTGAGGTTGGCTCCACTCAAGTCAGCCCGTGTCATTTCAGCCCGCACCAACGAGGCTTGGCGCATCTCGGCTTTGCTGAAGTCTGCTAAGGTCAGATTGGCGACGTTGAGGTTGGCTTCATATAGGTTGGCTCTTGTAAGATTCGCGCCGCTCAGTTTTGCCACATTCAGCTTTGCTTGGCTAAGATCGACTTCACTCAAGTTGCTGCCACACAGGTTTGCCACCGTCAGATTGGCACCACTCAAGTTGGCTTTGCTCAAGTTCACTCCACTCAAGTTCGCTTCCGTCAGGTTTATGGCTGGAAAATTTCGTTCTCCTGTGGCGTACTGTTTTAATAGTTCCTCGGCGTTCATCGGGCATTCCTCTACAATTATCCCTGGCTGTCTTTCATCAGGATTCCCTAACCCGCTTATTTCACACTCCTAAAACACGGATTTCATTCCTGGGCTGAAGCGAATTTAGAGTTAGTAACCTGTCAATCTAATTTGAGGGTGAGGAGGTAAAAGAGTTCAGGCAGAATTGTAAACATTGCTAGGCGGCTGCACTCCTCTCCTGGCTTACTGGTTTGTTGGGTCGATTTCTGTTCGCCACATCATTTGGATATATCTATTAATTATGCCTTTGGAGAATAAGTTTAAGGCGCTGTTGAGAAAATATTCTCTTGTAGACAGTGCGATTAAACAGGGCGATCGCCCTGTTTAAGATGGACATCCACTTTGTTTAATCAAAACAGCATGATTATTGGAATTGTTGGGCTGGGGTTAATTGGTGGGTCACTGGGGTTAGATTTTCGATCTCAAGGACATCGAGTTGTAGGCGTGAGCCGCAAGCCAGAAACTTGTGAACGGGCGATCGCGAGAGGTATTGCTGATTATGCTAGCGTGAGTGCCGACTGTTTACGACAGGCAGATGTAGTGTTCTTGTGTACGCCGCTGGGCATCATGGAAACTGCTGTAGATGAAATGGTGCCTTATTTGTCAGCCGATGCGGTGCTGACGGATGTAGGGTCTGTGAAGCGTTGGGTGATGCAGACGATCGCGCCCAAGTGGGCAAATTTTGTGGGCGGGCATCCCATGGCAGGAACGGCAAATAGCGGCATTGAGGCAGCCCAGCGAGAGCTATTTGTAAATTGCGCCTATGTGCTGACCCCGCTAGAGACGACACCCCCTACAGCCGTGCAACAGATAGAAGATTTGGCGCGATCCCTGCAATCTCACGTTCATATTTGCGCTCCAACCGACCATGATCGCGCCGTCGCCTGGATTTCTCACCTACCGGTGATGGTCAGCGTTAGTCTAATTTCTGCCTGTGCGAACGAATCTGACAAATCCGTATTGGAATTGGCAAAAGTACTGGCTAGCTCTGGATTTCGGGATACCAGCCGTGTCGGAGGCGGCAACCCTGAACTGGGAATGATGATGGCACAATACAACCAGGATGAACTGTTGCGATCGCTCTATGCCTATCGAGAGCAGCTTGATCAGGCGATTGCCCAGATTGAGCAATCTGACTGGGCAACCCTAGAACAACACCTGCAAGCCACTCACCATCACCGACCACCCTTTATAGGGATGGGAGGTTTCAGGAATCCGCAAAACCCATCGTGCTTCAGCCGTGGGATGTAGTTAGGGTTCCTGCGTGGCTGCTTCAGCCACAGAGTCACTATTTCAGTCGTCGTTGTAGAGAGCGGATGAGTTCTCTCAAGACATCAGTTTGATTCCTTGCCGATTGTTCACAGTATTGTTTTAGCAAATCTTTCTCCTCCTGCGTGACACGAAAAGTCACGAATATTTCTGGCTTCGACACAATC
>JBGSWI010000045.1:0-24060 GCA_041752515.1 Leptolyngbyaceae cyanobacterium
CGACTTTCCTGAAACAACGCAAAGACTGCCCTCACCCTAGCCCTCTCCCGATTGGAGAGGGAACCGGAAATGTCCGAAAGCCCTTCTCCTTGGGGAGAAGGGTTGGGATGAGGGCAAATTAGTTGCACATCAGGTAAATTAGGTATTTTGACGCATCGATCGCGAATTGTTAAATTAATGTTGCAAGAAAGCTGAATCGGGGTCAAGGGCTAGAACGAAGAAATTTGAAGCATTTGACGGATTCTTAAGCGATCGCGAGATCAACAAGTCAGGAATTCATAACATAAAGTCTTTCAAACGGGATCACTCCAGCGGGATCGGGGTCAGTTAATTTCCGTAGAGCGGGTTTCACAAATCGCGGCACTTAGTTTAAGCGGATTGGATGGCACCACTCGATATACTCAGAAAACACATCGCTATGAAGATATATTCAGTATGTTGGGTCGCGAACCTCAAGAGACAAGCCGTTTATCAGAACGTGAATTAGCCGTGGCTGATGACATTAATCATGATCAAGGCAACGATCGCCAGCAAAGTCACCTCATTAGTCGAGTGTTGTCACCGGCGGTGAAGCTTTGGCTGCGATCGCAACTTGACCAGGTGGAGGCGTTGGAACTGGAGATTGAGGCGGGCGATCGTCAGCTTTTATCAGGCTCACTGCATCAAGTGATTGCGTCTGCAAATCACGCAGTCTACAAAGGTTTGCACTTTAGCCAAGTTCACGTTGCCGCCCAATCCATTCAAACCAACTTGAGGCAAGTGCTGCGCGGCAAGCCTTTTCGGTTACTCGTCCCATTTCCGGTCAGCGGCACTGTAACCCTATCTGAAGCAGATTTAAATGCGTCCCTTCCTGCGCCCTTGCTAGGAAATGCGGTCAGCGATTTTTTGCTTGGCTTATTGCAATGTCATTCCCACAAAGGTTTAGATGACACCCCCGCTGAACTGCAAAATATTCAGGTCAAGCTGCAAGCGGGCGGGCTGATATTGAATGCCACGCTGGTGAAAGATAATCAGCATGATCCACTGAGGGTACAAACGCATCTAGCGATTGAAGGGGGCGATCGCTTGCGGTTGAGTCAGTTTCATTGTCATTTGGGATCAGGAGAGCGATCGCTATCGGATTTGCCCACCAGTTTTACGTTCGATCTTGGCTCAGACGTGTGTTTGGAGGAATTGACGATTCATCCAGATCAAATAATATGTCGGGGACAAATTACGGTGATCCCAGCTTAATTCGAGGGTTTCGGGGGGTGCGTTGAGCGTAGTCAAAACATTCCGATTACGCACCTATCCAACGGGCGGCATCTTTGGCATGGTAGGTGAGGATGAGGTCGGCTCCGGCGCGTTTGAAGCTGGTGAGGGTTTCCAAAACGACGCGCTGTTCGTCAATCCAACCGTTGAGGGCAGCGGCTTTGACCATGGCATATTCACCCGAAACATTGTAAGCAGCGACCGGCAAATTAGACGCTTCCTTGACACGCCAGATAATATCCATATAAGACAGAGCAGGCTTGACCATCAGCATATCTGCGCCTTCGGCAATATCCAGTTCAATTTCTTTGAGGGCTTCGCGGGCGTTGCCGGGGTCCATTTGATAGGTGCGGCGATCGCCAAACTGAGGCGTAGAATCAGCGGCATCCCGGAAGGGACCATAGTATGCCGACGCATATTTTGCCGCATAGGACATAATCGGCGTGTCTTGAAAACCTGCCGCATCCAACCCTTCGCGCACAGCTTGAACAAAGCCATCCATCATGCCAGAAGGAGCAATAATATCCGCGCCTGCTTTTGCCTGAGACACGGCAGTTTTTTTCAACAGTTCCAACGTGGGATCGTTCAGCACTCGTCCTGTCAGGTCGCCCGCTTCCAAATAGCCGCAATGTCCATGGGCAGTATATTCACACAGGCAAGTATCTGCAATCACGATTAGGTCAGGCACCGCTTCTTTAACCGCCGTCGCCGCTTTTTGGACAATGCCGCAATCATGCCAAGCGCCCGTAGCATCGTCGTCTTTATCGGCGGGAATGCCAAATAAAATAATGCCAGGAATGCCCAAACCGTAGACTTCCTTGGCTTCTTCAACAATCTTATCGACCGAAAGCTGAAAGACTCCCGGCATCGATTTCACTTCTTTGGCGATCGCCTCACCGGGAACCGCAAACAGCGGATAAATCAGGTCACTGGTGGCTAATATCGTTTCACGCACCATGCGGCGAAGTTGAGGATGGCTACGAAGGCGACGAGGACGATGAACTGGGAACATAATTAGATTTGAGGATGCATCAGTTCTTAAAAGTCTAAAACGTTCTGTTGATGAAGACTTCATCCAAAACGTTACGTTCTGTTGCGCGGTAGCTTACCCTAGCTGCTTAAGGCTAAGGGCAAACAGGGTAAAGATGCTGGTGGAGCCGATCGCAAACATCAGAGATCGCCCTGGAACAAAATTCACCACATAAAAAACAGGATAAAAAGTTCGGGCAGCGACAAAAGCGATCGCAGCCCAAGCCGCACTGGGAGAAGTCACTTGAGTCACATATGCCATCAGTGCCGCCGTCGTAAAAAGCATAAAAGCTTCAAATGCGTTTTGATGCGCCCACGTTGCCCGTTGGGCATAAGTCGGCAACTTATCCACCAACGCACGAGGAGTTTCAAAAGCCTGAAACCCAACTTGCGCCCGACCAGCAGCCACTAACAAAAAGGGTAAATAAATCAATGCTGCCGCTGCAACAATGCCATAGAGCAATGCAGTAGAAGTAGAAACTGGAAGCGGAGGAAGGGTCATGATTCTATATAAACTTGTAGCGACATCTCTAGCGTACTGGCAGGGGGAGCGTGATGTAGATATACAACAATACTATCCACCGCTAACGGGCGGAATCAAAACTACTTCGTCGCCGGATTGCAGAATAGTTTCTGGGGGTACAAATTGTAAATTTACGCCAAATCGGGTTAGATCTTGCCACTGAGCTAATTGAGGATGGGCGGCAATCAGGCGATCGCGCACCGCTTCAACCCTCGTGCCTGTGGGTAACTCTAGCTTCAAGTCCGACACTCCACAAGACTCTTGATAGGCTGCAAATAGTTTGATTGTGACTGTAATTGTTGAATCAGACATGGTTAGTGAGGGGGCGATCGTGATAATTCCAATTTTAAGAGGAGGGACGGGATCGGTGTTGAGTTTTGAGTTTTGGGTTTTGTTCGCGTAGCGGTGAAGTAAAACTTGAAACCTAATTCTGCGAAGAATCTGTCTAAAGAGTGACTAGCATGACTCACCTTTTGAGAGGGTTTGACGCTAGAGTATCAATGCTGCTGCTGTGTTAGAGGATAGGTGAATGCTAGAGCTATACCAATTTGAGATGTCTCATTATGTCGAAAAGATTCGCCTGATTTTGGACTACAAAGGATTGGATTATCGCAAAATTAACGTTACTCCTGGCATGGGTCAGTTAGACTTAATGCAAATGTCGGGGCAGCGCCAAGTGCCGGTTCTGAAGGACGGCAGCACGATCATTGCAGACTCTACCGCGATCGCAGAATACTTAGACAAGCAATACCCTGATAAACCGATTATTCCGCACGATCCTAAGCTGCGGGGTTTGTGTCTCATACTGGAGCAGTGGGCAGATGAGTCTATTGGTTTGAACGCTCGTAAGTGCTTAATTGCTTCCTTAGGGCAAGATCAAGACTTTCGCACAGCCGCCCTTCCCTCCAATACACCAGATTTTCTTAAAACTCTAGTAGGCTCAGTTCCTAGCGATTTATTTAGCTTTTTTGGTTTTGGCGTGGGTTTAGGTCCTGATGCCATTAAATCGGCTCAAGATGCCATGAAGCGAGACCTGACCGCGCTGTGTTTCATTCTGCTAGAGCAGCCCTATCTAGTCACCGACCATCCAACCCTGGCAGATTTTGCAGTTGCGGCACTAACGATGTATGTCAAGTTTCCTGAAGGTCACTATCTCAACATTCCTGAGTCGCTGAAGGGTAAAGGCGTTGCAGGGATCGCAGACATTGGCACCTTTAAGCCATTTTTTGACTGGCGCGACAAGCTCTATGCCGACTATCGCAAACCATTGATTGAAATGCCTTCTAGTGGAGCGCGTCCGACCTCTATCAGTATTGATTAGAAGTCAAGAGGCAGCATCGGGATAGATATCAAGGATGCCTGATGGGGCTGCCCTGCAAACCAGCCTACTTTCTGATTCAATTTCAAATTCTGCGTGTAACATAACATTCCATAAAGCCTGATAACGGGGGGATGATGGTATGGCAGCGCAGCGACGAAGAAACAGAATTGGATGGCTCGTTGGAGGCGCGATCGCGGGGTCGTTGATCGTGACTCCAGCCGGTGCTCAGCAAGCATTACCGCCGCCGCCCGCAGTGCCCAACCTCATGCCCTTGCCTTCTTTGCAGCCTGTCAACGTCACGCCAGGAATGCCGCCAATGCCAGGAATGGCGAATCCCCCGCAGGAAACTATATTTCAGGCACCCGCTCAAGTTCCGAGCAACACCGCTAGCTATCAGGTCGTGGTGAATGGAGATAGCCCCTATCTCCTACAACAAATTCAGCGCGTGGATGCAACGTCCTTTGTGCGGGAATATCAGGGTAAACGGGTGATTCAGGCAGGTGTGTTTAGCACAGGAGTGGAAGCGCAACAGCGGGTAGCGGTTTTGAATCAGCAGGGAATCGGCGCTCAAGTAGTGACGGCAACGGTAGGCTATCAAAATCAGGTAATGCCGACCCTGTATCCTGGTGCTTCTACCTCAGTGATGGGCAATCCAGCGATGGGCAATCCAGCGATGGGGATGAACCCTAATGCTATGAGCGCCAGTTTGCCGAGAGTTTCTTTTTATCAAGTGGTTGTGCCTGCGCCGCCCGCTGATTATGGCATCATCACCCAAAAAATGATTACGATGGGGGTGCGCCCGGAGGCAATTCAAACTCGGCGATCGCCCAATGGTTCTCATGTTGCGGTGGGTCCTTTCACTCAGCAAGCAGAAGCGGCGAATATCAGTAGCTATCTGCGTAGTGGCGGTATGGATGCACGCGTGTTTTATTCGAGATAATGCAGTTTCTTTCTGATCGGCAGCAACAGATTCAGCAAATCGTGGTGACTGCTGAGCAAATGCGGCAGGTAGAAGCGCGGGTTTTTGCTGCCGGAATGCCTGTGGCGGCACTGATGGAGAAGGTGGCGATCGCGATCGTCCGTCGGATTATAGACCTATATCCCGATCCAAAATTGTGCATTGGAGTATTAGTCGGGTCGGGGCACAATGGCGGCGATGGGCTAGTTGTCGCACGAGAGCTAATTTTTCGCGGCTACTTAGTTTCGGTTTACTGCTCCTCAACCCAGCAAAAGGAACTTACTGGACATCATGCAAACTACTGTAAAAGTCTAGGGATTCCCTTTGTCGATCAAGTTGCCGCATTGCAAGACTGTGATGTGCTGGTTGATGCGATCTTTGGGATTGGGTTAGACCGATCGCTGTCACCCGACCTTGCCGCTGTGATCAATCAAGTGAATACCTGGAGCAAACCCGTTATTAGCATTGACTTACCATCGGGATTGCATACGGATACGGGACAAGCCTTAGGAAGCGCAATTCAAGCGACTCACACGCTCTGTTTAGGCTTATGGAAACGGGGATTGCTGCAAGATCAGGCGCTGAAGTTTGTCGGTAAAGCAGAACTAATTGATTTTGATGTGCCGTTGGCGGATGTGTGGGCTGTGGTGGGCGAATCGCCCAAGGTGCGCCGGGTGACGAGGGAAAGCGCGATCGCCCATCTTCCTTTACAGCGCCCTGCCGTAGCGCATAAGTACACGATGGGACACTTGCTGCTGGTTTGCGGCTCTCGGCGGTATGCCGGAGCGGCGATTTTGGCAGGATTGGGAGCGCGTGCCAGCGGGGTTGGAATGCTATCTATTGCCGTGCCAGAGTCGCTGAAGCCAATCTTGACCGCCCAGCTACCAGAAGCGCTAATCGTGGGCTGTGCTGAAACAGAATCCGGCGCGATCGCCCACTTGCCCATAGACGATTTAGAACCCTACAGCGCGATCGCCTGTGGTCCCGGTTTAACCAGCGATGCCAGTGCGGTCGTGCAGCGTGTTTTAGACCGCGATCGCCCCTTACTGCTAGATGCCGATGGACTCAATCATCTCGCCAGTGTAGACCCGGTGACGACCTTGCAACGGCGATCGGCAGCAACGATTCTCACCCCCCACTGGGGCGAATTTAAACGCCTATTTCTCGATTTAGCTGAAGACTCAATCTGTCGGATCACCGCCACTCAGCAAGCAGCGAGCCAAACCGGGGCGATCGTCTTGCTCAAAGGTGCCTATACCATTATTTCCGATTCCCAAACCACCTGGATCAACCCCGACAGCACCCCCGCTCTTGCCCGTGGCGGCAGCGGCGATGTCCTCACGGGCTTACTCGGCGGACTTTTAGCCCAGAAAGTTGCTTCTAACACCCGTCATCGCTCACTGCTCACCGCTCTTGTCCAAGCCGCGACGTGGTGGCACGCTCAAGCCGGAATTTTGGCGGCTCAAGAGCGGACGGTGTTGGGCGTAGATGCTTACACCTTGACCCAATATCTATCGCAAGCTTTGGCGGAGGCTTTGATTGCTGGCGATTGATTGCGGGCGATTGATTGCGGGCGATCGTGGTAAGACATTAATCTTCCTCCGCCTCTGCCGCTATTTCAGACGGTACAGGCATCACCAACACCTTATCCACCCGTGTACCGTCCATGTCCATCACTTCAAAGCGAAACCCGGCTGCCTCAAAAAAACTTCCCGATGTGGGCACTCTGCCCAAAACTGCCATCATAAAACCGCCCAGCGTATGATAGTGCTCACCTTCTTCTTGCGGTAGCGTCTCTTGCTCTAATAGGTCTTTCAAGGGTTCAATGGGCAGCAAGCCATCCAATAGCCAAGAACCATCTTCCCGCTGAATGATTTGGGGTTCCTCTTCATCTTCCACCGATGGCAATTCACCGACGATCGCTTCGACTAAATCATTGAGCGTCACTAAGCCTTCGATGCCCCCATATTCATCCGTAATCAAGGCAATGTGAGTGCCCGATTCTTGAAAAATTTCTAGCACCTTTAGAGCGCGGCTGTTTTCGGGAATATAAAGCGGCGATCGCAGCATGGTTTTTAGTTCGATCGGTGCTTGCGCCAATTGCAAAGAGAGAATATCTCGCGCCCTCACAATGCCCAGACAGTTATCAAGGCTTCCCTGCGCCACAGGAAAGCGAGAATAGGTGTTTTCTAAAATTTCTTGCTGATTTTCTTCCCAGGGTGCCTCAACATCAAGCCATGAAATCGCCGTGCGCGGAGTCATCAAGGTTTTAATGGCGCGATCGCCCAGGCGAAACACCCGCGACACAATCTCCTGTTCCGATTCCTCAAACATCCCCGCCTCAGTGCCCTGCTCAATCAGCACCTTAATTTCTTCTTCCGTCACAGTGGGTTCATCCGATGTCTGAATATCGAGCAACTTCAACAGTCCATCCGTTGAGGTACTGAGCAAATGCACCACTGGGGACATCAAGATAGACAGCGATCGCATAGGAGCCGCAACGCTACAAGCAATTTTTTCGGGGTTGTTCAACGCGATCCGCTTGGGCACCAGTTCACCAATAACCAACGATAGATAGGTAATTGCAGTCACTACCACAAGAATGCTGAGCGGCTTACTGTAGGGCGATACCAGCGGAATAGTCATAAAGATGTCTTCCAGCCGTTGAGCAAGAGTTGCGCCCGCAACCGTACCGCTGAGAATGCCAATTAAGGTAATCCCGATTTGAACAGTGGACAGAAAATTATTAGGAGAGCTTGCCAGCTTCAGCGCCAGACGCGCCCTTTTGTCACCTTGTTTGACCATCTGCTCCAACCGGACTTTGCGGGCAGAAAGAATGGCAAGTTCTGAGCCTGAAAAAATACCGTTGGCAATTATCAGCGCAAAAATGAGAACGATCTCGGTGGCAACAGAAGACATACTGGAAAGACTTTTACTCCAAAGACTACATTCTACGCTCTCCCGCATCGGACTTCTGTTTTCTGATTACCACCCATCGGGAGAGGTCTAAAATCGAGTGGAATTAGGGCTTGATCTTCTCTTATCGGACATTCAAAGGCGATTTTCCGGCTTCCAGATTGATAAACGGTAGCGCTCCATTGCCACCCATCACCTGCGGAAACTTGCCATCCCACTTGTCGATCGCCTGTTTTTGCAGCAGTTCTGAGGTCAACGTTTCTCGCAGCAACCGCTGGGCTTCTGCCAATCCCTTTGCCCGATTCACATCAGCTTCTGCTTCCTGCTCTGCTTCTTGAGCAATGTAAACGGCTCGCTGGGCGCGCTGCTCCGCAATTTGCTTTTCTTCGACCGCTTTAGAAAACTCAGTCGAAAAAGTGAGATCAACCACGCTGGTATCCAGCACAATAATGCCGTATTTTTGCAGCCGTTCTCCCAAGGCAACATCAAAATCTTGCTTCAATTCATCTCGTTTGGTAATCGCTTCTTCTACAGTGCGTCGGGCGGCAGCGATTTTGAAAGATTCTTGCGTTTGAGGGGCAATGATTTTGGAAACGATATTTTGCAGCGATCCTTGAGTGCGGCGAATATTAACAACTTGCACCGGGTCAAGCCGAAAGTTAATGGCAAAACTGGCGGTCAACTGCTGCAAATCTTTGGTGGAGCTTTGAGCCGGAACTTCAAACTTCTGTACCGTTAGGTCATACATATCCACTCGTGAAATCAGCGGCGGCTTCAGGTGAATGCCTTCTAGCAAAACCCCGGCTCTTGCCTTTCCTAAAATACTCAACACGCCTGCTTCCCCTGGATTGATGACTACGTAAGCATTTAGCCCAATCAACAATGCGATCGCCGTCAGAAAAAGCAGCACGGTGGTCTGCCAGTTTGTTTGACTTTTCATAGTAGATTTTTTGTTACCATAATGCCCGATGGGCGCACGTCCCTAGTGTAGACCTCATTTCCCCTCCGTAGGTCTGATAGCGAGTTGGAATGTAGCCACTCTGTTGTCTAGGGCGGTTGTAGGAAGACTCGATGTAGGGAATTCGCACGCCAATATAGGAGCGCCCGTCACTGCCCAGAATCGTGTTGGTTCCGTTCGACAACTCGACCTTATCCCCTGTGGTTAGATCACCTAGCGCGTTTCCAGATCCAGCCCCGTCACTAAAAGGAATGGAGCGCTCTGCAACAATTCTGCGGCAGTTGCGATTCCGTTGAGCCAGTTTGCCATCCAGGGGCGATCGCTCTAATTGCCCAGTCCTGATGTCATCCGCAGGAGTCGGCGAGGATGGCGTATTGATCGCGATCGCGGCATTATTGCTTAAATTGCTTAATAGGGCGATCGCCCCCAACCCTACCGCCCCAATCCACAGTTTTTCCACTCTCAGTTTTTTCATACCCTATCCAAGCTCAATAGAATCTCTACGAAGATAGACGATTCATTCTACAACGCCTAAAATTTGCAGAAATTATTTAGCACCGAAGGGCGATCGCTTGATGAGTACAAGCTTTGTGGGATGTGCTGAATCGCGATCGCTAAGCCTAACATTTTCAAGAAAAGCCCTGTTAACTTGATCAGTTCACGCAGAAGTTAGGCTGGTTTGAAGCGAGGGAATAATGAGAGCAAGTTAAGTAACCTTCGTATAAAAAGTCTCAATGGATTACATCCAGCAACATGGTATAGATTACCTGTATCATATGACCTACATAGACAACCTTGCTTCCATTATCGAAAATGGTTTACTGTCTCACAATGAAGCATATAGACAAGGACTGATAGAAGCAGATATTTCTGATCCAGATGTTCAGGATATCAGAGCAAATATAAAAGATCCGTTTCACAATAGACCACTGCACGAATATGTGCCGCTATATTTCTCGCCCCGGAATCCGATGCTATACAAAAGGCGAGAGATACAAGAGGACATCGTTATTTTGGGACTTGACCCTCAGATTCTCTATGAATCCAATATTCTCTTTACTGATGGAAACGCCGCAGCGAGCGAAACCTTTTTCTACAATGATATTCAAATGCTCGGTCAGTTACCGTGGAAGTCAATTAGAGCGAGGTATTGGAAGGATGATATTGAAAACGGTAAGCGGATAAAGTGCGCTGAGGTGCTTATCTACCCCATGATCAATTCAGATAGAATCCAGTACGTATTTTGCTGTTCAAATAAACATCGTGAAACGATCAAAGCCGCCAAGCCGGGAACTCGTATCACGGGGAAAGTAAACAGATCCCTATACTTCTAGTAGTGGCTATGATCCAATATACTGACACAACGGTTTTTAATGTTGACGCACAAACGCTTGTTAATACGGTTAATTGTGTTGGTGTGATGGGCGCTGGGCTTGCTCTAGAGTTTCAGCTAAGATTTCCTGAAATGGAAAAAGATTATGTAGAGCGTTGCAAAGCGAAAAAGGTAGAAGTTGGTAGACCTTATCTTTACAAAGACTATGCCAATCCTTGGATTCTTAACTTTCCAACTAAGAATCACTGGAAATATCCTTCCAAGATTGAATGGATAGAGCAAGGCTTAAGATACTTTTCCGCTAATTACAAGAAAGGAGGAATCACGTCTATCGCCTTTCCTAAATTAGGATGCAGTAATGGTGGACTTGAATGGAATACCGTATCTTCAATTATGGAAAAGTATTTGCAGGATCTCGATATTGATGTTTTCATCTGCGAAGACACAGAGATAGAAGCTTCGGGCGTAGAAGGCTTCATGGTTCAGATGATTAACGATATTGAGATTCTTGCTTGGTCTGAAAAATTGGGTATGCGATCTGATGTTAAGAAAAAAATAGTGTCCGCCATTCCAATGCACAGATTTAGAGATTTGAGGAGAGTTGAAGGAATTGGCAAACAAACTTACAATGACCTATTCGGATTTTTATATCTATTAACCAACCATAGTGAAGATAAAAAAGTAGCAAGAAAGTTGGAAGTAGAAAATCTTAGTTTGTTTGAAGAAGATAAGAATTCTTTAGTGCAGAAGGTAGAATTAATTGTTCCATCTAATCAGATAATCGAACTAGAAAAAGTAGAAAACTCTTTAACTGAATACAATTTAGAGTTGAAAGAGTCTTTTGATAACAATAAATCTGAAAATCAGAATGATGATATTTCGGAATATGATGCTTTTCATATAATGCTGCCACATTTTGAAAAGGCACTTAGTGCTGAACAAACAAAGGATGAGATTGCCAGTAAATTTAAGCTTCCCAAAAAGTTAGTTAGTGACTGGCTGGAAGAAGCAGAAAAAATTGGAAGAATCAAGAAGCTTTCACGTCGTCCAGTTAAGTATGTTGCTGTGTCTTCAATATCAAGCGAGCAATTAGAGTGTGGTTTTAGTTCGTAATGTTCAAGTCAGTTACGGCACAATCTATCCATTGACGGATTGCTGAATGACGCAAAAAACTGTTCCAGCCCATCTCGTCAGTACTTATCAGTTGCTTCAGTGTGCTTTTCCTCAAGGCGTTGAAGATCGAGAGTATCTGCCGTTGCTGTCACTTCTCTACGAGCAAATGTCCGATCGCAGTTTAGCGCAAGCGATCGCTGATTTTACAGGCAGAGAGTATCACCTCGTCTTAAATGACGTGTACCGCGTTGGCTCAATGTCAGCGTTTTCCGCCGAAGTGATGGATGCTATTAACCAGAAGTTAATCGATTGTGACTATGAGAAGTGGCTGTTAGAAAAGTCGTCTCCACCCGTAATCTAACAACGCTCAGCCATCCAGTCTGCATTTCAAAGTTATCCGTTAGGTTCAAGAGTTACCTTGATGTGGGTGACAGCACCCATAGTAGGGAACATTCGGGCGACTTTTATATCTATGATTGAAGCCTGTCGTGAATGGGAAAAGCTTTGGTATCCGATTCAACCTCTCAAGAAGCGCGGCGAAAATTGCGATCGCTGACCATTGCTTGGAGTCTCGTGGTTTTGACTGCCACTGCCGATATCGCGATCGGTGCCTGGAGCCATAGCCTAGCGCTGATTGCCGACTCTGGACATCTGTTTGCCGATGCCGCCACCTTTGGATTGTCGGTGATTGCAGCCTGGTGGGTGAGTCGCCAAAAACAGCGGTCGTCCGGCACCTCTCGCCTAGAAGCGATCGCGGCATTGGTCAACGGCTTAGGATTGCTAGGAATTTCAGCCGAGTTGTTGTGGTCTGGGCTTGATCGTTTAGGCGGAGCGACTCCAGAGATTTTGAGTGTCCCCATGGTGGCAATGGCGGCAATTAGCCTGATTGTCAATCTGATCAACGTGCGATTGTTGCATGGGCACAGCCACCAAGATTTGAACGTCCAGGGCGTTTTTTTGCACTTGCTGGGCGATTTGTTCAGTGCGATCGGTGTATTGCTAGCCGCGATCGCGGTTTGGCTCTGGCACTGGATTTGGGCAGACTCCGCCATCAGCCTAGTGGTTGCTCTCATCGTTGGCGGGAGTGCCTTTCCCCTGATTCGCCGTAGTCTATACTTGTTGAAGACGGGAGACGCAATCTCTGATTTGAATCAAACTGCTGCGTCCCAATGCATCTGCTGCACGCCCACCGAAATTCAAAAGCTTTTGCACCCTAAACTAGAAGAACTGATCTAGATTTGCCTGACCGATACTGGGGCACTACTGGGGCACCGTAACGAACAAAGTTCTGAAGCCTCTTGTTCTGATATCAATTTGAAATTGAAACGCGACAGATGATCTGCTGGAAGCGGCAATGTTTCTTTGTCTTGCAACTCAAAACTCAAAACTCAAAATTCAAAACGGTAAGCGTAAGCTCGCCATGACCCTTTTTAACGAATTTTTCCTAGACCATACGCTATATGTAGCGTGGAGTAAGATAGGTCAGCAGCGAAACAGAGTTCGCTAGGATGAAGCAGCATGGGAACGGTGAGAACAATGACACGAAGCGGCGTTGGCATTCGGACGGCTCAAACCAGATCGGAGCGGTTGACCGGACAAATCCATGTTTACGACGGTGCCGGAAAGGGCAAATCTCAAGCGGCATTGGGCGTAGTGCTGCGATCGATTGGTTTAGGCATTCACAGCGATTTACAAACCCGCGTCCTGTTGCTGCGATTTCTCAAAGGTCCGGGGCGCACCTATGACGAGGATGCCGCGATCGAAGCCTTACAACGGGGGTTTCCGCATCTGATTGATCAGGTTCGCACCGGACGGGCTGAATATTTTGGAGCCGATCAAATCACCCGATTCGACAAGCTAGAAGCGCAGCGGGGCTGGGATGTGGCAAAAGGCGCGATCGCGTCTGGGCTATATTCCGTCGTCGTGCTAGACGAGTTGAACCCCGTCCTCGATTTGGGCTTGTTGCCCGTGGATGAAGTGGTCAACACCCTGCAACGCAAACCCGACCCCATGGAAGTGATTGCCACCGGACGCGCCGCCCCCCAACCCCTGCTAGATATTGCCGATCTGCACTCAGAAATGCGCCCTCACTATCACCCCAAAGCACAGAACAGCGGCATTGAGGGCATTGAAATCTATACGGGAGAAGGAAAAGGCAAATCCACCAGTGCCTTAGGCAAAGCGCTGCAAGCGATCGGGCGCGGCATTAGTCAGGATAAATCTCATCGGGTGCTGATCATGCAGTGGCTCAAAGGTGGCTCAGGCTACACCGAAGATGCCGCGATCGCTGCCCTGAGTCAAAGTTACCCCAACCTGGTGGATCATCAGCGCTGTGGACGGGATGCGATCGTCTGGCGAGGACAACAGCAAGAACTGGACTATGTGGAAGCCGAACGGGGTTGGGAAATTGCCAGAGCGGCGATCGCGTCTGGGCTTTACAAAACCCTAATTTTGGATGAATTGAATCCCACCGTTGATCTAGAACTGCTGCCCGAAGAACCGATTGTGCAGGCACTCCTCCGCAAACCGCGCGACACGGAAATCATTATTACCGGACGCTGCAAAAACTTGCCTGCCTACTTTGATCTGGCAAGCGTTCACTCTGAGATGATTTGCCACAAACACTATGCCGAAAAAGGCGTAGATTTGAAACGGGGGGTAGATTTTTAATATAGTTTTGAGTTTTGAGTTTTGAGTTTTGTTCGCGTAGCGTCTCCGTGGGAGATATTTTGAGTTTTGAGTTTTGAGTTTTGAGTTTTGAGTGGCAATACATAGAAGCATTGCTGTTTTCAGAAAATCATCTGTCGCGTTTCTATTTCAAAGAGGCTTAAGCCGTTTACTGCTGTGCCTTTAGCCCAAGTCTGGCATAGTGCGTCATCAGGTTTGCCAAGGCATCGAGATCAATTGGCTTAGAAATGTAATCGTCGGCTCCAGATTCTAAGCAAACGGCGCGATCGCCCTTCATTGCCATTGCCGTTTGCACAATCACCGGAATCGTTTGATAGCGGGGATGCTGCTTTAGTTGCCGCGTCAAAGTCAGCCCGTCAGCATTGGGCAAATTTACATCCATCAAAATCACCGCAGGCAGCGATCGCTCCAGCGCACTCCACAGTTCCGTGTCATCTTTTGCCCAAGTCACTTCGTAGCCCATCCGACTTAAATAAGTCAACAGCAGCTTGGCATTTGAAAAATTATCTTCCACCACCAGCACTCGGTTAAATGCCGCGTCTTGCATCTCTACCCGCTCACAATCAAATGAGAAGAGCGGCGTTGAATCAGCCACATCTAGCGCGATCGCCCTATCTTGTGCTTTCACCGTCTCTGGAGTCACCGGTTTAGAGACAACTCCTTGACGAATAGGTGGCGGTGGGGCGATCGTCTGATCCGCGTGAGATCCCTTAGCTTGACATCCCTCAGATTGACACTCTGTATTCTCAACCCAGTCTGCGTCGCCTAACTCCAAATCTTTGGATAATCCGATGGGGCTAAGGGGCAAAACAACCGTAAACCGAGATCCTTGGTTTAATTCCGAGCAAACCTCCACTTTGCCACCATGAAGTTCTGCCAGCTTTTGAGTGAGCACCAAACCTAGCCCCGTTCCTTCACTGCGCTCTACGGCGACGTTGGCAATCTGCGAATAAGACTTAAACAAAAGAGACTGCTGTTCAGGTGAAATTCCAGTGCCGCTATCCCACACCGTAAAGTAAATGTGTTCCTCCGTAGACCGCACTTGCAGCCCAACTGCCCCCCGCTGCGTAAATTTAACCGCATTAGACAACAGGTTAAACAGCATTTGCTTGAGTCGTAAGCCGTCTGCTGCAACCGTTTTTAGGTTGGGCTGCAACTCTAACTGCAAGCTCAATCCTTTGTCACTGGCTTTTTCGCGTACCAAGGTCAAACAAACGCTAGAGAGTTCCTCAATATCAAGTGTTTCCCATTGCAAGGTCATTTGATTGGCTTCAATTTTAGACAAATCCAAAATGTCGTTAATCAATGCCAATAGGTGCCGACCACTGCTAAGGATGATTTTGAGATATTCCTGGTGGCGCAGGTTCAACGGGTCAAAGCCCTGTTGCTGCAAAAGATGGGTAAACCCCAGAATGGAGCTTAAGGGCGTGCGAATTTCGTGGCTGGTGTTGGCAAGAAACTCACTTTTTAGCTGATTGGTTTGTTCAAGCTCTTGATTTTTTGTCAGCAGCGTTTGGTAGTGCTGACGCTGGCTGGAAATCAGCCGGATCTGGTAGAGCGCCGCCGCGCACTGTTGAGCAATTCGCTCCAAGGTTTGATGGGAACAGGGCGACTGAAGCGAATCATCCAATAACTTGCTTAGATCCTCGGTTGCATGAATCAGCAGCCACGCTTCGCGCTGCTCTCCGCAAATTTCATAGAGGCGATACGGGCTTTGCCCAGATAAATCAACGCTCTGCTGCAATTGGGTGAAATCTGAGTGGGGGATTAGCTGCCCTTGCTTTAGGGCGATCGATTTACCTTTGGGCAACTTCCACACCAATGGCGATCGCTCACATCCCGCAACGCAAGCTAACACCCATTCCGATGCAGCTTGATGGTTTGAGGGCAGGGCGATCGCGATCGTTGCATTTGCCAACAAGCGGCTCAACCCAGAAGCAACCTGCTGAAAAATTGCGAGTTCAGCTTGATTCGCATGGTTCGGTGTGATGGCGGTTTCATCTTGCAAATAAGCAGTGACGCACTCAGTCATCTGTTGCCCTAACAAAGCAACACAGCGTTCATTCCAAAGCTGAAGCTCTAATCCCTGCGTAGAGTCTTTTGGGTGCATGGAGACTTTGACTTGAGAAAATTTAGATGAAGCACAAAGCATAAGAGAAGTTTGTTTTAACCGATTCGATCGCCGCCCGCGTGTATCAACAGAGTTCCTAAACTCTAGGGGGTTCACTAATTTAAGAATAGGAACCCTGTGACACTTCAGTGATCCGATCAATCTATTTCAACCCGATTTAGATTCGACACAATGCAGCCACAACATTCAGTGTAAATTGCAGTGCATCAGGCAAAGAACGAATGCAAGCACTTTATCATCTTAATTAAACTCCGTATATTTTCGTATACCCGCTGCCCAACCTCATTGAGGCTTCATGTATATGATGAACCTATTGTCCCGTCACTATTGTCGAATGTTTTAGCTTTTGGGTTCCAGGTTTCAAAGTCGAAAACTCAAAACAACTTCCTTCCCTTCTCTGCTATATCATTAGCAATGCTTGACTACTGGTTAGATTTGGCTTTTTTTGATGTCTCATCCTACTTCTGTTGCGATCGCGGTTCCTGCCACCACTGCCAATATCGGACCCGGTTTTGATTGTTTGGGGGCAGCTTTATCTCTCTATAATTCCTTCACATTTTCGCAGTTGGATTCTAGCCCCACGCTAGTTGTAATCACGGCAACGGGAGCGGAAGCGGCACGAGTTTCAACCGATGCGTCCAATTTAGCCTATCAAGCGTTTGCCAAGCTCTATCAACAGATTGGGCGATCGCTGCCCTCCGTCAAAATTGACATTCACCTGGAAGTGCCACTAGCGCGGGGGTTAGGCAGTTCGGCAACCGCGATCGCGGCGGGGGTAATGGGTGCGAATATTCTGGCAGGATCACCGCTCAACCTAGAAGCCGTGGTGAAACTCGCCGTGGACATTGAAGGGCATCCTGATAATGTGGTGCCTGCGCTGATGGGAGGCTGTCGGTTAGCCGCCACGGGCATGAATGGCGAGTGGCAAATCTGCGAGATTCCCTGGCATTCCAGCATTGCCGCGATCGCTGCCATTCCCAACTTTGAGCTATCTACCGCAGAAGCGCGCCGTGTCCTCCCCGCTCACTATGGTCGCGCCGATGCCATCTTCAACACGGCTCATTTAGGCTTATTGCTACGAGGCTTGGAAACCGGAAACGCCGGTTGGCTGCAAGCCGCTTTGCACGATCGCATTCATCAACCCTATCGACAAGCGCTGATCCCAGGGTACGAAGCAGTATACCAGGCGGCTCTGAATTCCGGTGCCTACGGATTGGTGATTAGCGGCGCAGGACCGACCCTTTTAGCGCTGGCAGAAGTGACCCAAGCCGAACAGGTGCGAACCGCGATCGCCACAGCTTGGGCAAATCAAACCATTGACGCGATCGTTAAAGTGCTGCAAATTGATCATCAAGGCGCGATCGCCCAGTTCTAATGAAACTCAAAACTCAAAACTCAAAACCTATACCAAGTTGAAATTGAAACGCGACAGATAATCTGCTGGAAGCAGCAATGTTTCTTTGTCTTGCCACTCAAAACTCAAAATATCTCTTGCGGAGACGCTACGCGAACAAAACTCAAAACTTCCAACAAAACTCTCCAACAAAAAGCCCCCAGCTTGTGACTGGGGGCGACAATCAGGGTGCATCTACCACTTAACTATTCCGAGTTTCCCTTTTCAATCCGGATAACTCTGAGAAGTTTCTCAACACTCGTTGCGGTGAATGGATAGTGGCATTGCTGATATGATGTGCGCGGTGTGATTATGAGGAGGTTTTAGTCATGACTTCTTTGCAGACCCTTCAGGCTCAGGTTCAAAAGCATGGAATTCAGCCAGAATACATCTGCCGTCAAGCTTTAAACTTGTTCGATTCGCCCGCATTAGAGCGGTTGGCAACTCAAGCAGCCATGGGCAGACATCTGCGAACTTCCACAGTGCTGGAACAATTGGAGGGCGACCAACGTTCAGGTGAGATTGCCGTTTGCCTATGTGAAGATGACTATCCCGGCTGGATTTCAGTCAAAGATTTTGCCTATTTGGAAGCAGCGACTCAGCCCTATCAGCCAATCTCACTGTCTGCCGCAGAGATTCAAGCCAGGATTCCAGACGCGATCGCCTTCACTCAGGTAGCCAAAAAACAGCCCAATTGTTATCTCTGGGGCGGCACCATAGCACCCAACTACGACTGCTCAGGTTTGATGCAAGCTGCTTTTGCGTCCGTTGGCGTGTGGTTGCCGAGAGATGCCTATCAGCAAGAAGCATTTACTGACGCGATCGCGGTTTCAGAATTACAACCCGGCGATCTAATTTTTTTTGGAACGTCCCAAAAAGCCACCCACGTTGGACTTCACCTCGGCGACCATCACTATATCCATAGTTCGGGTAAAGATCAGGGGCACAATGGCATCGCGATCGATGTCTTATCGGATCAAACCGCAAGCCGCGTCAGTCAAACCTACTATGCTCAGTTGCGAGGAGCCGGACGCATCGTTGCCCCCTATCAACCCAGCCGAACCCTGTAGAATCAGATCGCAGCTTTTCAGCATTCTTGCACCCTACCTTTTCATACCAATTTAAACAAAGGATGCGACAGGTTTGAGCTTGAAACCGTAGCTGAGTAAAGCTTCTACAATTCAAAACTCAAAATATCTCCTACAGAGACGCTACGCGAACAAAACTCAAAACGGTATCATTTCCGCATGACATTAACTGTTGAAAGTAACAAATTGTGGTCATCAGCCCTCCCGCCCCAAGTTTCCGTTGTGGTGCCGATTCACAATGAATATGAAAATTTACCGCGCTTATTAGAGGCAATTTCTGCCGCGCTGATCACTGCCAATATCCGCTACGAAATTTTGTGTATCGATGATGGCTCTACGGATGGATCGGGTGATTTGCTCAAACAGATTGCTCGCGATCGCACCGATCTCCGCAGTGTGATATTGCGCCGCAACTACGGGCAAACCGCCGCAATGGCAGCAGGATTTAGCTATGCCAAAGGGCAAATCATCGTGACGATGGATGGAGATATGCAAAACGATCCGGCTGACATTCCTATCCTGCTCGAAAAATTGAATGAAGGCTACGACCTCGTGAGCGGCTGGCGGAAAAATCGGCAAGATGCCACGATTACCCGGTTGATTCCCTCCCAAATTGCCAATTGGCTGATCGCCCAAGTCACCGGGGTCAAAGTTCACGACTACGGCTGCTCACTCAAAGCCTACCGCGCCGAACTAATCGCCGATATGAACCTCTATGGGGAACTGCATCGCTTTTTGCCTGCCCTGGCATTTATTGAAGGGGCACGCATTGCCGAAATCCCGGTGCGCCATCATCCCCGGCAGTTTGGCAAAAGCAAATATGGACTCGATCGCACCATTCGCGTCGTCATGGATCTGATCACGGTCTTCTTTATGCGCAAGTTTTTAACACGCCCGATGCACGTATTCGGCTCCATGGGCGTGTTATCTATCTTTTTAGGAACGGTAATCGGTCTATATCTCACCACCCTCAAGCTCAGCTTTGGCGAAAGCATCAACCGTCCCCTGCTGATTTTGGTCGTCGTCTTAATTTTGACCGGGGTGCAGCTATTTTGCTTTGGGCTACTAGCAGAACTGCTGATGCGAACCTATCACGAATCGCAAGGACGACCGATCTATCGAGTGCGCGAAGTGATTGAACCAGGACAAAAAAAGGGCGATCGCGAAAAGTTTTGAATTTTGTAAGTCCTTCGGACTGGCTTTGCCAACGAGTAGCGTCTCCGTGGGAGATATTTTGAGTTTTGAGTTTTGAATTCTCTATCATTGCCGCAGTCCCCGGTTCCCGTTCCTTTTAGTCTTCGGGTAAGACCCACTTAGGCGGCTCCGTCATTTTTTTCATGCGGGCTGATTCGGCAATTTCTAGCATTCGGTCGAGTGATGTTTCGTTTACAAAATTCACCGCTTTCGATTTGTACTCCAAATGAGGGCATTTATCGCCCAGCACACACCCGTTGATGCAGGCTTCAGCGCAGTTAATCGTAGTGTTCTCCATCTTAGGCTTAGCTCATTGAAAGAGTAGTGTTCAGTTGTCATTTTACCGCGCTCGTTTTCAACTTTTGTCTAGGATTGAAGCTAGCTCACCAATTTTCCTGAAATTCTTGAAGTAAAGACTTTTGGCGTGTGAATAGCAAGCAGAGTTCGTTGCTAGTTCACTATGCTTGATTCGACAATCCTTGCTTCTACTCAAATTTCTGATAAAACCGACAGCATTATTCCAAAAGATGAACTCCGTGCCGCCCGTAGTCAAGCCGTGCAAGCTGAAAAGCAGCGGTTAAATCAACTTTTGCGAAAGTTGCGATCGCAAAGCCGCCCTGAAATGATGACTTCGACAGAATTTTCTTCAGCGCCCAATGTGCCCAAATCGGGAAGCCAGCTATATTCTCGGCGGGTCGCCGCCTTAAGCACCGGGCACCCTTCCACTCGCTTGCCTAGCAACAGCTTTCAATCGACTTGGAGCCATGCCACCCAGCAACCCACCTATGAACAGTGGCGGGCATTGATGGCACGAGAAGCCGCGATCGCCGCCCAAGAATCAACGACTCAGCGGCTTGGCGTGCGGCTAGGAGACTCGTTGAGCCTGTGGTTTCCCAGCGATCGCGTGCCGCCGACACAAACCTGGCTCAACCAAGCCATTTCAGGCGATATCATCCGTGGCATTCTCCGCAGACTGTCTGATTTTGCGGCAACTCATCCTCTATTTTCAAAGCAGGTCTATTTTTAAGCGCTACAGGCAGTCTATCGTTGTAGTGGTCTTTAAGGCGAAGAACTCTCATGGGATTCGGAATGGCGATGTTCTATGAGCGCCGATTGATCAGGTTGAGGGGGAAATCGTTAAAATCGAAGCTTTGGATCGGATTTGGGAATCAATGGGTTGCCGCTGTCGGCAAATCTCAATGGGGGCTGATGTTTTTTAACGGGGTGCCTAGCTGACTCAAGTTCAAAGCATAGCCAGCGGTGACGAGGTAAACGGTATCCGCGATCGCGCCAATTTGCCGCGTCAGATGACCCAAGCGATCGCGAAAGGTGCGTCCCAAAAGATAGGCAGGCACCACGCCCCAACCGGTTTCTTCTGCCACTAAAATGACGGTGTTTGAGGTGGATTGGAGACTGTCAAGCAAGGTTTGCGTTGTTTTTTTCCAGTCTTCTTCTGGCTGATCTAAGCAGTTTGTTAGCCAAGTGCCCAAAGAATCGATTAATAAGCAATGGGCAGCGGGCGCGGTGGCGATCGCTGCCGCCAAGTGAAGCGGCACTGCTTGGGTCGTCCAGTGTTTGGGGCGGCGATCGCGATGACGTTGAACCCGCGATCGCCACTCTATATCGGCTGGATCAAGCCGAGAAGTTGCCACATAGACCACTGGAGCGCCAGTCTGAGCGGCTAGATCTTCTGCCCATTCACTCTTACCCGAACGGCTCGGTCCGGTGACCAAAATGAGATGTCTTGACATAACTTTTAAAGAAGTATTGAAAATTATGCATCAACAGGCTGCAAATCACCAATTTGAGTGTTTACTATAAACGGGACGGTTTGAAAATTGACGTTAGTTTCGGAAGTAAGAGAGTAGGTTGCAATGAAACCAGATCTGAAACGAATAGAAGCCGCCCTCCAACAAATGGATGTTTGCCCGGTAGAGCAATCTGTGTTGGTTGAGCCTTGGTCAACAGAAGCCCATTCATCACTGCCATTTTACTGGGCAGATCACCCTATTCTGCCAGAAGGCGCGATCGCGCAGCCTCTCTCGATGCCCTTTGCCTCATCGTCCTCTGCCAATCCTGCTTCGATGCCAGTGAACGCGGCTCTCGCAGTTAGCCTATTGCAAGAAATGCAATCTACTCTCAGCGGTTGGCAAACTGTTCTACAAACGCTGACTTTACAAGTTGAGGCAATCTATGCCGAAGGACCCATGGTAGACGGCTGGCTAGAAACCGAGGAAACCAGCGGCGGCTATTGTCTTTGTGGCTTGAGTGAAGCGGGGCAGCCCTGGGGGCGCAATTGTCCGGCGGAACAGGTGCCCGATGTCAGTTTGGCGATCGCCCGCTTTCAACGGTTTCAGCATATTTTGGGTCGTAAGCGCAAAATGGAGTGCCGCTTAGATCGATTAACCGAAGCCTTGATCGAGTTACATGGACAGGTACTTGACTCAGAACCTTGATCGCAAAACCCTTTCACCTGCTAAAAAAAGCATTGTTTCTACTGATTGCTTCTCACATCGCCCCACACCGCCATGACTGCCCCTCAAGTGTCTGCTGAGCCTCAGCGTAATACTCCTACTTCTATCCGGCAGGTTATTCAAGATGCCTGCGATCGCGGGGCTTCCGTGATTTACCTCCAACTGGGTCGCCCGCCGTTTTATCGCATCAACGGCGAAATGCTACCCCAAGGGCATTTTGCCACGATCACCCCAGATCTGTTTCAGCACTATCTTCAAGAAGTGCTTTCGCCCCCGCAAATTCAGCACTACGCCACCACTCGTAAGCTAGACAGCGATGTGCGAATTCAAGGATTTATGCAGGGGCGAATTATTTGCGCGCCCACGGCTCAGGGCACCGATTCTCTGCGGCTCTACAGCATCGCTTTGGATGGACCCGATGCAGAAGTGCTGAAACATGGCACTGTGCGCGGCATGGTCGAAGATGCTTTCAAGCAACAGGCTTCAGATATTCACCTGCAAGTGGGCGAAGTGCCCCGATTTCGGATTCAGGGCAAAATGGTTTTTCAAGCCTCTTATGGTCGAGTGACGATCGCCCAGTTCGATGATTTTTTGGCTGAACTACTCACTCCTGCCCAGCGCGAAAAGTTTCAAGTCGCTCAAGAGTTAGATACGGCTGTTTTATATGAAGGGTTCGTGCGGTGTCGAGTCAACTGCGCTCAATCAATGATGGGCGGCTCTATGGTGCTGCGGTTGATTTCTTTAAATGTGCCGACTTTGAAAAAGATGAGATTGCCTGCTGTGCTTGGCTATTTAGCCGAAGAACGGCAAGGTCTCGTGTTGATTACGGGATCAGTTAACTCCGGCAAATCGACTTCCTTGGCGGCAATGTTGCGCCATGTGAATGATTCGTATCCTCGTAAGATTGTGACGATCGAAGACCCGATTGAGTATGTGCATACGTCGAATCAGGCGTTGTTTACCCAGCGAGAGGTGGGGCTGCACACGCACGAATTTAAAGATGCACTGCGGGCGGCGCTGCGCCAAGATCCAGACATTATCCTAATTGGGGAAATGCGCGATCGCGAAACCGTAGACACCGCCATCCGCGCCTCTTTAACCGGGCACCTTGTTTTGGGAACACTGCACACCCAAGGCGCTGTGAATGCCTTTAAGCGTCTGCTGAACTTTTACAACCCCGAAGAGCAAGAAACTGTGCGCATTCAAATTGTGGATGCCCTGAATGCCGTGATTGCTCAAGTCTTAGTGCCCACTACTCAAGGCGGGCGCACTGCCGCGTTAGAAATTATGGTCAACACGGCAACTATTCGCGACTACTTGCTCAAGGGCAGTTTGGATGATATTTATTTACTCATGGAAGAAGGCATAGACAGCAGCCAAACCCTTAACCAAGCGTTGTATGACCTGCATGAATCGGGCGCGATTAGTACCGTGGATGCGCTGTCGGCATCCCTGGCTCCCGATGACCTGACTTATATGTTGAAGAACTTTGTGCGCCGTTCGAGTCGTTCAGGATTGATGACAACCGACTACAACAATCGTTCCGCTTCTTGACACTCCCACGGCTGAAGCCAGTGGGATTCTTGGTTCCACGAATGACTTTAAAATTCACTATCCTTGCGGCAATGCTTAAACCTTTCAACCGCACCATAGCGCCAATTGACGAGCTTAACTTAGTCAATCCCAGAGA
>JBGSWI010000046.1:0-66390 GCA_041752515.1 Leptolyngbyaceae cyanobacterium
CTACTCACTGTGATTCAAACCTGCCGCGCCCAAGGGCGTTCTGCATTTGAGTTCTTCAAGTTAGCTTTGATGGCTACGGGTTCGTTCAATCACCTGGCTATGCCTTCTCTCATCCCCGATGCCAGAACCTGAATTCTTACGAATTTTGATGCTCCTGCATCACCAATTTTTCTAGTTAAACGCAGATCAAAAAAAGGAGTTTTGCCCACGCCCATGCTCTCATCCTAACTTGGGTGACGACCTTAAAGAACCCAATCAGTGCAATTACATATGACTACTATATGAAACTTAACTTTATTGAGTGCTTTAATCAGTAAGACATGACACATTTGTACCTATTTTCAATCTAAAAATTAGATTTACATTCAATTTTTTAGTCTATAGCACCATCATTTTACAAAGCTTAATGTGTTTCCAACCCGTCGGCTAGACAAAGTATATAAACAATGATTCGGTTGTTAAATTTGAAAGCCAAGTCCCTCATAGAACAGATATTTTAAGGCTTAAGATTACGTTCAGGCTTCGTAAAGAAAGTTAATGTTTAGTGCTCTTGGGTCAACTCTTGAACCGACTTTATACCTCTTTCAATTAGCCAGTAAATTTAGAATTTTTAGTCGAATTTAGAGACATTTTTTAATTGAAAGCTACGTATTATTTCCGTTATGTCTGCACCATTTTGCTTGTTATAAATGGGTTGTCAAATGAACACCAAAACCTGAAAGGACTTCGAGTAATGGCTTTAGATCCGCACGATTTTATGAGCAAGATGTCCGATCGCATCAGCTTTACTGCTGCTGATCGGGAATTGTTGCAATCAAGTGCTAGCTGGGGTGCTGAAATTGCTCCTGACATGGCTGATCATTTCTACACATTCATGGGGCGCGATGAAGAAATGAGCGCAATTCTGAATGCTTCTGAAGGTCGCGTTCATCGCTTACGAGAAACCTTTGTTGATTGGTTTGGCGAAATGTTTACAGGGATGGATAATTGGGGCAATAGCTATGCCGATCGCCGTTGGCGTATTGGTTTAATTCATGTCCGCATTGGGATTGGTCCACAACACGTTGTTCCAGCAATGGCAGTGGTGGTGAGAGCCGTGGGTGAGCGATTGCGCACCGAAGGCAAGTCTGCGGCACTGCAAGAATCTCTCGGCAAGATTTGCATGATTGATCTGGCGTTTATCGAGCAGGCTTACGTTGAAGTAGCTGCCGCCGCCGTGCTGAAAGAAACAGGCTGGACTGAAGGTCTATTCAGACGATTAATTACGTCTGGCGCAGGTGCAATGTAAGCACAATGCTCATAGCTCAGAAGCGCTCTCAACCCAACCAATCCTGCTCCCAACTCGGCAGTCTTTGCCCCATGACTTGCTTGCAGTTTAGCTCGGTCAACAAACCACCCATTCCAGAATGGCGCTCTGAACCTTGTATGCTTGCGGCAAGCCGAAGGAATGCAGAATCAGCAGGCGCTTTATGTGACCTGACCTTAGCGTTGCTGGTCAACCAGTTTCACTAAAGTCACTGGCTTGAGGCTCAAGCAAATCATCCAACTTAATAGCAAAAGAGATGTCATTGTTGTTAATCCAAATAGCGAAATGGCGATCGCTAGCCACTCTCTCAAATTTTGACTACTTTTGCTGACTACTCTCCACCCATTCTCTACATTTAACGAGGCACATCATGGCAATTAATATCGAAAAGCTCAGTAGCGTACTCCAAAACTTTGTAAGTTCGACTAGCGATGTCGAAGGGGCAGCCATTGTTACCCCCGACGGCTTGCCACTGGCAACGAGTTTACCCAAAGCGATCGACGAAGAACGGGCAGCGGCAATGTCCGCCGCGATGCTTTCACTCGGCGAACGCATTAGTAGCGAATTTGCCAGAGGAGAAGTCGATCGCATTTTTGTGGAAGGCAACAAAGGCTATGGCATCCTGACGAGTTGTGGTACGGATGCTGTCTTTCTTGTCCTTGCCAACCAGTCAGCGAAACAGGGATTGCTCATGCTGGAAATCAAGCGGGCATTAAGTGAATTAAAACTGATTCTTGCCTAGCGATCGCACCACACAAGTGACGGGCGAGTGCTGACGGCACCCAGAGGCTAAATCACCCGCCTACTGAATAAAACGCGACCTATTCATGACTACCCCTCTCGTGTTCAGGCTAAGGAAACTTCATGGAGATTATGCGTCTGGTTGTGACGGGTCCAGTGGGCGCTGGCAAGTCCACCTTTATTCGTTCCGTAAGTGAAATCGCCGTGGTCGATACAGACCGTCGGGCGACCGATGAGACCGCTCTGCTGAAGCAAAAAACGACGGTTGCCTTTGATTTTGGGCGGCTGTCCTTTGGACCCGAAATGGCACTGCATCTCTATGGCACCCCCGGACAAGCCCGGTTTGATTTCATGTGGGACATTCTGATTCAAAAAGCGCACGCCTATATTCTCTTAGTCGCCGCCCATCGACCGAGTGAATTTATTGATGCTCGTCGCATTCGTGCGTTTATGCGCCAACGATCTGCTGTACCCATGATGATTGGTTTGACCCACATGGATGCGCCAGATGCCTGGGATCTTGAAAATGCGGCGATCGCGCTGGGCTATTTGAGTCCGAACAGACGTCCCCCGATCATCGCGGTTGATCCCACCCAAAGCACCTCTGTGGCGCAAGCCGTCATCACCCTAGTGCAACACTCCATGCAAGACTGCTTAGTGTAGCGACCCGCTTGAGTCTCCGATCCTGAAACCCACAACGTTGAAAACTGTAAGGAAAAACAGTATGGCAGTGACTGGCTATTTATCAGAGTTCTCCCTCGCAGAACTCTTCAATTTTTTGGATCAGGGTAACAAAACAGGCTTACTCACTCTCTGTACGCTCTCAGACGCTCAGCCTGAGAATCACTACATCTGGTTCAATCAAGGGCGAATTGTGGCAGCAGCCAATCGGCTCGATCAGCATGGGTTAGCGTACATGATTGGGCAACGGGGCTGGCTGGGTGAACACACTGCTCTGCGCATTGCTCAGACCTGTGCGGCTACCACGCCTATCGGTCTCAGCCTGAAGACCCAGGGCTTGTTGACGGTGGAGCAACTCAAGCTGCTGTTTTACACGCAGGTAATGCGGCAGGTCTGTACTTTATTTGCGCTCAAGGATGCATGGTTTCAATTTGACGGCAAAGCGCCGCTCCCCTTTGCTGAGATGACGGGCTTAAATGCGCCTGCTTCAGAAGTGACTTTGGCTGCCCTACGGGTGCTGAAGGATTGGAGTGCGCTTGCGAGCAAACTACCGGAACCGACTTCAGCCGTGATGAGCATCATTGAGGGCAAACCGCAACAGAAACTAAACCAAACTGAGTGGCAGCTTTGGGAGTTTGCGAACGGTACGATCGCCTGCAAGGAGATCGCCCAGCAACTGCAATTACCGTTGGAGAAAGTGCAACAAATCGCGTTTCGGTTGGTGACAGCAGGGTTGGTGGAGGAAGTCCCGTTAGTCACTGCAAAGCCTGCTGCCAAACCAGAATTACTGTCAGTGGAGACGGCTGCGATCGAAACAACGACTGTCAGCCACTCTTTTCTACATCACTTGGTCGGATTTCTCAAAGGCAAGGTTTAGCCCCATCTCTGCGCGTCAAGCAACACAACGCCTGAAATAACGGCTGACTCTTTTGGATTGGCGCAATTTGGCTCGATTTTAGAGCGTGTCATTAAGATGAGGCGTTTATTCAACTGATACTAATTTAAACGGAGGATGCGACAGATCTGAGCTTGAAACCGTAGCTGAGTAAAGCTTCTACCATTCAAAATTCAAAATATCTCCTGCGGGGACGCTACGCGTTGGCAAAGCCAGTCCGAAGGACTTACAAAACTCAAAACTCAAAACTCAAAACAGTATGAAAAACTGGTTAGAACCGTTTGGGATGATGCAGTTTTATTCAGAGGGTTAGGGAGATGATGAAGACCCCTCGACCCCAGTCTTTACACGGCGAACACACGCCATACTCAGCAGATTTAGTGCAAACCTTTAACCTGACGCACTCGTATTAAGCCCAAGCAAAAGCCTAAATCCGTTAATAATTGCGAGGTTACTGGTGAATCAGTTTAATGATTGGGGAAGCGTTGTTTGAGAGTCGAACCGCTGTAACCCGTGGCAACCCAAAGAACAGCCCTGCCGCCATCACGAATTGCTTTTTGCCACGGCTCAGCAGCCTGATTAGAGCGGACTGCGATCGCTCTAATATAAATACCACGACTGCCAAAAACAATTTCGCCAATCGCTTTTGCCCGACGCATATGATAGTCAGAAGTGATTAAATAAACGCTGTGAATTCCTTTCGCCTTGAGTTGATCGACCAGGGTCGTAAAGTTAGTCACCGTGTCAACGGCTTCTCGATCAATATGGACTTGTTTGAGATCAACCCCTGCATCTGAAAAAACGCCGTAGGTATATTCAGGGTTACTGCCGCCCGAAATCCACACGGGCAAAGTGGGATGCTGCCGAGCAAATTCTGCGGCAAAGTCTTCACGCCCGGTTGCTCCGCCCAACACAAAAATGGCTTGTGGCTCAACCCAGTAGCTATTGATCGCTCGATACCCAATCCACAAAATCGGCAGAAGGATCATCAACAAAATTAACTGCTTTTTGAATGAAAAAGCTGCTTTTTTGGGCGATCGCTGCACTGAGGGGAAGGCACGCGGTATTCTCCGACGGGGTTTCAATCGCATAAAGGAACAGAAAATAGGAACTATCGGGGAGAAGGACGCTGCATTTTGGGATTTTTTTCTTGAACCTGTGCCAAGGTCGCTTGAATTTGGGGCGTTTCAAGTAACTTGCGAGTATCGGTGAGCAACCGTTCGCCCCACAAATTTTCTTTGAGAAACTTTAAGTCAGCATAGCGGCTATCTAACCGAATAGCGGATGATCCTAAGGATAATCCTTGATCGCGCTTGCCTTTGGCATGAAGAGCGGCTGCGATCGCCAATCGGGGTTCGGCTGCTTTTGGATCTAAATCTGCGGCTTTTTGCCACTGCTTTAATGCTTCTTCTCGATCACCCGCTTCATACTTCACCAGCCCAATGTTGTTGATGGCGGGCCAAAAGGTTTTATCTTGACCCACGGCTTGCTCATATTGAGCGATCGCTTCAGGAAACCGCTTCAACATTAAGTAGGCGTTCCCTAAATCAAACAATGCACCCGGCACATTTGGCTTAACCTTAAGTCCCTGCTTTAAGTAATCTACCGCAGTCAAATAATTCGCCTTTTGAAAATAAGCAGAGCCTAGAGCAAATAAAACCGCCGAATTTTTAGCGCTCCCGCTCAATGATTGGGAGGTCTTCAGCGACGTAATCCCTTTATCCAACTCATTCGTTTGCAGATAAAGTCCGCCTAACAAAGACCACACTTCTGGGCTTTTAGGAGCCAACTGCGTCGCCAACTTTGCGCGCTGTAGGGCAAGCTCATATTGCTGAAACTGCGCCAACTGCGAGGCTTCTTGCGCCAGCCCCATTCCCTGCCGCTCCAACTTGGTCGGTTCTAAGCGCAAAGTATGGGGAATCAATGCTTGAGCAGAGCCGGGTTGGGCAGATCCCCACAGCCCGACGGTGACTAATAGCGGAAGAAAAAATATGCGATTCGGCACGGCACAGCCTTTAGAAAAATGCAACGGTTTGCCTGATAGCTTAATGGATTTGATCAGCATGATGGCTCAATTTTAGGCGATTCTAAGGAAAAAGCGAATGGGCTTAAGAAATTTAGAAGCCATTCCCATTTCTGACCCAAAACATTTATGCTAGAAAGCCTAAAATACGTTGCTTTTTCTAGATTTTATGGATCGCTTTACTGTCGAAGTCATTGCCCAAACTCCCAATCCGCAGCAGGTGATTTATGCTGCTATGCACCAAGATTATGCCGAGGAGTTTGTTTGGGATGACCGCGATCGCTTTCCTGATGAAGCAAAATGTGGAGAAGTTATCGTCAAGCAACTACTCGCGGGTAATCGGGGGCATTACGGTCCTTTAGAGCATCCTCAAATCGTTTTGAACTGCGGCTGGTTTCCCCACAGCACCATGCAGCAAATCCGCACTCATCGGGTCGGGATCTCCTTCGATGTCCAATCATTTCGATACACAGGGCAGCGCATTTTGGATGTAGTTGAAGGCAAACGCGAGATGGAAGATGTGTTTTATCTGCGTCCGCTAGGAGCCTATTCTGACCGTCAAGGAAAGCATTACGACTACACGGAGGAGCTACGGCAGCAAGATATAGAGTGGTGTTTACAAGCTTGCCATCGGTATGATGAGCGGATTCAACAAGGGTTTTCTGAGGAACACGCTCGCGGCTTGATCCCGTTTGATGTGCGGCAACATTGGATCATGTCGGCAAATGTGCGATCGCTGATGCATTTGCTAGATTTGCGGTGGAAGTCGGATGCTCAACTGGAAGCGCAAAAATTATGCGAAACGATCTTTCCTCATTTTGAGGCGTGGGTGCCCGCGATCGCGCAATGGTATACCGCCAACCGGATGAAGAAAGCTCGCCTAGCTCCATAAATCGGATTAAGACTCTTTATGGTTTAGTTCACTTTGCCCTAATTTATGCAATTTGCTCCCCTTTATCCAGTAATCCATCAGTTTCTTAAGCCACTTTTTCCGGGCTGTCTTTGGGCTGGAGATCAGCAAATACCCGCGATCGCGCTCACCTTCGATGATGGACCTCATCCCCATTACACCCCTGAGTTGCTCAAGGTTTTAGATCGCCATGGAATTTCAGCTAGCTTCTTTTTGCTCGGCATCTGTGTGAGTCGGGCACCGGCGATCGCGCACTCAATCTACCAAGACAATCATTGGTTAGGTCTACACAGTTTCGACCATCGCTCTTTCACGGCACTTTCATCGACTGAACTGAAGCAAACCTTGGAGAAAACCCAAGCCGAAATCATTAAAGCTTGCCACCTCCCCCTGAATGCTATTCGAGATGTTCGCCCACCCAACGGACTATTTACGCCTAAAACTCTAGACTTGCTACAGCAATGGAACTACCGTCCTGTAATGTGGAGTGTAGTTCCCGAAGATTGGGTCAATCCTGGGGTTTCTACGGTGGTCGATCGCATCTTACAACAGGCTACCAACGGATCAATTATTGTTTTACATGACGGCTACTACGGAGGCGTAGATGTTGCTGAAGTAGTGGATCAGTTAATTCCGCTCCTCTTACAGCAAGGCTACTCCTTTGTCACCATCGATCAGCTATGGCAGCAAGAAAAAGCGTCTAAGTTAAAGCAGTAAGCACCCGTTACCACTATCGAGAAATCTCCCGTGTCCCCTCTAGTTCTAAACGAAGAACGCATTTTCACCTTCAAGTTTTGGTTTGCTGACACCATTCAAAATGGGATGCATTACCAGGATGAGTTGTTTTGTCAGCTAATTGCAGTGGATGCTAAGCAGCGATCGCAGCTTTACCACCTTAGTTGCAAATTTGCCAAACAAGGAGAATTTTTAGTGACCTGCTCTAGCACAAATTGCAAGCTTTGGGGAAGTCTTCGAGGAGATTTTGTCAAAGAGGCGCTCGTTAACCCCTTAATGCTCAAACTACCCTCAAAACTTTTGCCTTAAAAAACTAGCTGCATCGTAAACAATCATGAACAAAATAGTTTGCTTTCTTTAACTTATATCATCGGATTTATAGTTTTTACTTATAAAAACTCAGTTTATCCTTGAGTCCAACCTGGATACTACACCTCAAATTTATAAGTTTATGTGCAGTTTACGCAACAATTAGTGGCTTAAACAGTCTGCCAGCACATCCTTCCAAACCAATCAGAGCAACAGTTTCAGGTTTCCAATACAAATAATTTTGTCAACTTCACTTAAACATCTGATCAATTTAGGCTATTTTTAGGAACCCCCACATCATTCTCATAAATTACTTTGGAATGGTAAACAATTTAATACAGCTTCAGATCCCATTTCCGAAGATCTGAGTTAATTTAACAGAGGGAGCTTGCACTCTTCCGTTCTCGTCTACCATTAGAAATATTCCTAAGTTGCAGTCCTGGGTTACTTGGCATAAAGGCTCACTACTTGTTGGGTCGTAGCTTATGGATGGTTTATCTAAATTCAGACATGGCACTAGGAAATTTCGCAGGGAAGATTGGTGTGGCACTCAGCAAGATGTTCGATCTAGGTTCTACTTTGCTTGTTATGGTTCATACCTTAGTGGGTTATAGCTATGGTTCATAAAAAGCAGACAGCATTGTGAGAAGACTAATGATCCGAACATTTTGAAAAGCCATCTTGTCAATATTGGTCAAGTGGTTCATCTGAAGTTTGAACTATGAAGTAAGGAGTATACTGTGTATCTAGCTAGCTTTTACGGCTAGCAATACAACGTTTTCTCTTATTTGCAAATCCTTTTATTGGTGTTGGTCAACAACATTGATATTTCCATTTGTTAGTTAAGGAGCATGAGGAACACGGCATGACCCAGGTCAATAACGTACTCGAACTCGAGTTGCTAGGTAGCGCTTCTGATGGTTTACCCGACAACGATTTAGCACTCTTCATTGAAGAAGAAGAGGATGATTCAGATGATGGCGTAGCTGCCTCAGATGAGGATGGCAAGCCAGGTAAGGCTAAACCCGGTCGCCGCCGAGCGCAAGCAAAGAAAAAGCACTATACGGAAGACTCCATTCGCCTGTATTTGCAGGAAATTGGGCGCATTCGATTGTTGCGCGCTGATGAAGAAATTGAGTTGGCACGTAAAATTGCAGATTTGCTTGATTTGGAACGGATACGTGAAAGCTTGTCTCAGCAGTTAGAGCGCTGTCCTCAAAACTCCGAGTGGGCAAATGCAGTCAATATGCCACTCACTGCATTTCTCCATCGCCTCCATTTGGGGCGTAGAGCAAAAGATAAGATGGTTCAGTCAAACTTGCGATTAGTCGTTTCTATCGCCAAGAAATATATGAACCGCGGGTTGTCTTTTCAGGATTTGATTCAAGAAGGCAGCTTGGGGTTGATTCGGGCGGCTGAAAAGTTTGACCATGGAAAAGGGTACAAGTTTTCGACCTATGCCACTTGGTGGATTCGGCAAGCGATTACGAGAGCGATCGCCGATCAATCTCGGACTATTCGTCTTCCGGTTCATCTATATGAAACAATTTCTCGAATCAAAAAAACAACGAAGTTGCTCTCTCAAGAAATGGGTCGCAAGCCCACTGAAGAGGAAATTGCAACTCGGATGGAAATGACCATTGAGAAATTGCGTTTTATTGCAAAATCTGCCCAGCTTCCAATTTCCTTAGAAACCCCCATCGGCAAAGAAGAAGATTCTCGCTTGGGTGATTTCATTGAGTCAGACGGAGAAACACCCGAAGACCAGGTTGCCAAGAACTTGCTCCGAGAAGACTTAGAAAACGTGTTGGATACTCTTAGCCCTCGTGAGCGCGATGTGTTGAGGTTGCGCTATGGCTTAGACGATGGACGCATGAAAACCTTAGAAGAAATCGGTCAGATTTTCAACGTAACTCGTGAACGAATCCGCCAAATTGAAGCCAAGGCCCTTCGCAAACTGCGTCATCCTAACCGAAACAGTGTTCTAAAAGAATACATTCGGTAGATATTAAAAAAGCAGTTCATTTTTGAAAGCTCAGTGATGATTTCACTGAGCTTTTTATATGCATGAAATTTTCATCCCTTTGACGAAGATCGTTGGCATCTATTCGATCGCCTAGTTCTAATACCGTTTTGAGTTTTTTTCGCGTAGCGTCTCCGCAGGAGATATTTTGAATGGTAGAAGCTTTACTCAGCTACGGTTCCAAGCTCAGGTCTGTCGCATCCTCCGTTCAAATTGACATAACTTGCTTAATTTGATCGTGCATTTAAGGCAACCTCTAGTAGAATGGCGTGCATATTTTTAGTTCGGCTTTAGGCAAACAACGAGGATTGTAAAGATGCAATTGCGTCAAGGAACAGTAATAGCGGTGGTTAGCTGGATAGGGATAGGAGGTGGATTGTTCATAACAGCCCTGCCAGGGTTAGCCGCATCTGAGGCAGTGCAAGTTGCCCAAAACAAACCTGTCAATTCTCAGCCTGCGGGCGCTTCAGCAGCTTCAGCGGAGGCAGTAGTAAACCAAGGATTGCAATATATCCAGCAGGGAAAATTGAACGATGCGATCACGGCATTTCGACGAGCCGCCCAGATCGATCCCCGCATGGCAGCCGCGCACTACAACTTGGGCTTGGCGCTGCGACAACAGGGACAACTGCAACCCGCAGCGAGTGCTTTTTATCAGGCAACTCAAGCCAATCCACGGTTTGCCCTTGCCTATGCAAACTTGGGTGCAGCATTGCTAGAAGGGAGCAATGTTGGTCAGGCAAGAGACTATCTAAAACGGGCGATCGACCTCGACCCAAAGCTAGGGTTGGCGCACTACAACTTAGGGCTAGCACTAGAGCAGCAGAAAGCCTATGATCCAGCCGCGATCGCCTTCAAAAATGCAATGCGGCTCAGCCCTACTGCGCCGGAACCGTCCTACCATCTGGGCTTAGTCTATCTCCAGCAGCGTAAAGAGTCAGAAGCCCTAACGGCTTTTCAGCAAGCATTACGGGTCAATCCTAAATATGCTGAAGCGCATTACAACATTGGCTCTTTGCTGTTTAAGCAGGGGAAACTAGATGAAGCTCTTAATGCCTTTCGGCGGGCAGCAGAGGCTAATTCAAACTACGCTAACTCTTACTACGCAGCAGGGCTAGTCTTTATGAAGCAAAAGAAATTTAAGGACGCTCAGGTCGTTCTGAAATACGCCAAAGAGTTATATGCTAAGCAGGGCAACACAGTCTGGGCAAGCAAAGCCGATCAAAGCTTACAAAAAGCCGCAGTGGGGCAAAACTGAGATGGCTCTAGCCGAAAGAATCTAGATCTAAAGCTTTGGAGCCGCCTTCTTGAAGCTGGATAAGAATTTTGCCGAGTTGAAACCAAATCAACCAGGCGATGAGAATGGTGAGCGGCAGAGCGATCGCGTATGCAAGATTGGCGGGAAACCCAAAAATCTCCATCCCTGAGGACAAAAAGACACACACTCCTGCGGCAATGCCTAAAAATGGGAGCAGCAGTTGCAGCCCTCTTAAGCTCGCTAAGTCGTAGCTAGAACGGCTTTTAGACCAGCTTTTAACAGACTGCTTCAAAACTGCATCAAAGGCGGCACCAGAGGCAAAGCTAGCCAACAATCCAGCGATTAGCAAAAAATAAGGGGGTTCAGGAAAACTGTACATTTTTATTCATAACTCTTTACAGATAACCATACACCGTTTTAGAGCGTAATTTGTTGTCTTACTTCCTCTCGTGGCTTTCTCCTGTGGCTTTCTACCTATGCTGATATTTTTGCGGTGTGCCTCTAGAATACAACGCCGTAGAGTCTTCAAAGGATACTCTTGAATAGTTAAATTGCCAGAGCTAATTGACCTGACTGCAAGAATTGTCAGAGTCCAATTGCCATCTGCTGTTTAAGTCATGAGCGCAAATATTATGAGGGCTTTGAATGGAATGGTTTGCAGCCTTTCTGGGCAAACAGCAAATCTTAACCTTGTTTTTAGTGATTAGCCTGGGTTATGCCATTGGTGAAGTGGCAATTGCCGGGTTTAGCCTGGGGGTAGGAGCAGTGTTGTTTGTTGGGCTTGCGATCGGGGCATTAGCACCGCAGGCACCCCCTCCCGAAATTCTCGGCACCGTTGGGTTGATTATGTTTTTTTACGGCGTTGGCATTCAATACGGTAAGCCCTTTGTTGCAGGATTGGTTAGCCCAGCAGGTCAACGGCAAAATTTAGTGGCTGTTTTGAGCGTGATCCTCGGAGGGTTGGCTACAGCGCTTCTAATGGCTCCGTTTAAAGTGCCACCTCCTGTGGCGGCTGGCATTTTTGCGGGAGCGTTGGTGAACACCGCTACGCTGCAATCAGTGGTAGAAAAAGTGGGCGGTGACTTGCCATCTGTAGGCTACAGCGTTGCCTATCCATTTGGGGTCTTTGCACCCATCCTTTGCATTTATTTAGCCGCACGGATACTGAAGCCATCCGTTGCAAAACCAGTTCCTAAGCGCGTCCAGGAAGTGGAGGTGATAATAAGTCAACCGGCTGTGACAGGCAAGTTGCTTTCGGAGGTCATTGCCCAGTTACCCCTCCAAGTGCAGGTAGTGGCAGTTCGGCAGGATGGACATAATCGGATGCCACGAGGAACTTTGCGGCTTCATGCAGGCGATATGCTTTTGCTGGTAGGCGAAGGAGAACCCTTGCAGCAGGCGCGTCGATTTATCGGGAAGGCGACTGATTTGCAGATTCTTTCCGATCATCGAGACTTAGATGATTTGGATATTTATGTCTCTAAACCTGCGGTGATTGGACGGAGACTCGGCGAACTTAATCTTGCTGAAAAACCAGGCTGTACCGTAATTTCAGTGCAGCGCGGGGATGGGGTGCTAGCTCCTCATCCGGGGTTAGTTCTAGAAGCGGGCGATCGCATCTGGGTCATCGCAGAGCGCGATCGATTTCAAACTGTCCGTAACTTCTTTGGCGATTCTGCACGCAGCACCGCCGAAGTCAGCTATCTAGCCTTGGGCATCGGCATGGTGGGTGGAGTGTTGTTTGGCTTAATTCCATTTCCGCTACCTGGGTTAGGCACCTTCACCTTTGGCGCAGCCGGGGGCGCAATGATTGTCTCCTTGTTTCTGGGCTGGCGGGGGCGCGTGGGTCATCTCAATTGGATTATCCCACCCTCTGCCAACCTCACCTTGCGAAATTTTGGGTTAACCCTATTTTTGGCAGTTGTAGGATTGCGATCGGCGCAAAAATTTGTTGCCACGGTTCAAGAAACGGGTTTCCTGCTAATTGGCATAGGCTTAGCAATTACCCTCGTTGTTGTGCTGGGATCGCTGATAATTGGGCTGCGGCTAATGCATACCCCGTTTGATGATTTACTGGGGACGATCGCGGGGGTCACCGGCAATCCAGCTATTTTGGCGTATGCGTCAGCGGTGGTGCCCACCAATAAGCCTGAACTTGGCTATGCGATTGTTTTTCCGACCAGCACCATCATTAAGATCATCGTCGTGCAAATATTGCTGGCGCTTTTTCCTGGATAAATTCAGAGCCTGGGTTTGATATTCAAGGCTCTTTCGCATTTCAAGATCAAGACTAAGCTAGAAGAATAGACATTCTGCGAGAGATTTGATGGAAATCGGCGTACCAAAAGAAACGAAAGATCAAGAATATCGAGTGGGGCTGAGTCCGAGCAGTGTGCGATCGCTAACAGAACGCGGGCATCGTGTATTCATTGAGACTAATGCCGGAACGGGGGCAGGTTTTAGCGACCACGACTACGGGCAAGCCGGAGCTAGTCTCGTGACAGCGGCAGTAGCCTGGAGCCAACCTTTGATTGTCAAGGTAAAAGAACCGTTGCCACTGGAATATGATTATTTGCAAAAAGGACAACTGCTGTTTACCTATTTGCATTTGGCTGCCGATCGCCGTTTGACCGAACAATTGTTGGACTGTGATGTGACTGCGATCGCCTACGAAACCGTGGAACTGCCCGATAAACGCCTGCCCTTACTCGCGCCGATGAGTATCATCGCGGGACGATTAGCGGTGCAGTTTGGTGCGCACTATTTAGAGCGCCAGCAAGGAGGACGAGGCGTTTTGTTGGGTGGATTTCCTGGAGTTACACCTGGTAAAGTCGTCATTTTGGGTGGTGGCATCGTGGGCACTGAAGCAGCCCGCATTGCGATCGGCATGGGTGCCCAAGTCACCATTTTAGATATTAGCGTCGATCGCCTATCCTATCTAGAATCCATTTTTGGCTCCAGAGTGGAGTTACTTCATAGCAGCACGGCACAAATTGAAGCCGCTGTTCCCACCGCAGATTTGTTAGTGGGAGCGGTGTTGGTATTGGCAAGCAAAGCACCGCTCCTGGTTTCTCGCACGTTAGTCCAAACCATGCGTCCCGGCTCTGTGATCATAGATGTGGCAGTCGATCAAGGCGGCTGCATCGAAACCATTCGCCCTACTTCCCACTCTCAGCCGACCTATGTAGAAGCGGGCATCGTTCACTGTGGCGTGCCCAATATTCCCGGAGCCGTTCCCTGGACAGCCACTCAAGCCTTAAACAACAGCACCTTGCCCTATGTGCTAAAGCTGGCAAACTTTGGCATGGCAGCTTTGGATTCAGATCTTGCTTTGGCAAAGGGATTAAACGTTCAAAATCAACGCCTGATCCATCCTGCCGTGCAAGCCGTGTTTCCAGATCTAGTTCACTAACCTATCAAAGATCTGACGTTCAAAAGGTGTAAACCAACCGCAGCACCCATTCCCAAATGGTGCCAACGGCGCGATTATTGGGGTTGCCGACAACTAGCACAGCGGGGCTAAAACTAACGCTGTCATTCAAATTAAAGCTGTAATACGCCTCTAGGTTGGTTTGAGTGGCGCTGCCCAGATTTTTTTCAATGAACGGCATTCCGATCGCCAGTCCTGCGACCGAGCCAGGAATGCCAATATTTCGGGCGGTGGCACCGATCGCCCAAGTAAACGGTGTCAAATGGATAGTTGGGTTGAGCGCAGTCTTAAATCCGCTATAACTGCCCACACCCGTGCGACCAAAAATCGCAAACTGCCGATTGAGTGCCCATTCAAAATTAAATCCACCGGCATTAATTGCCGTACCGTTAATTGTGGCAGCGGTGTATTGCAGCCGGGTCACCAGATTTTTATTGAAGACATATTCGACCTCAACGCTCCCCTGATTGCGATAGCGCAAGCGCGACGAAAGTCGTTCGCCCAACAAACCACGATTCCCTCCTGAATTTGGCTGATCTGCATCAGTGGCAACATAGAGCGATCGAATGGTGAAAGGAGAATTTTCACTCGGCTTCCAAGCCACAGCCGCCCCCGCCCCACCCAGACGATCCACTTGATTTTGCACAATCAGCGGATTGCTCATGAAAAAGCTGGAAGAGAAATTGGTAAGTGAGTCGTTGGCAAATCGGTTGTAGTCGATAAAATCACGCGGATTCAATCGAGCGCCTACGGTCAGCGTCAGCGTTTTTGCAGGGCGAAATGTGTAATGAAGCTTGCTGATGTGGATCGCGTTTGGCACCGCGACGTACTCTAAACCGCCCCCGTCTGCCAAAATCCCCTCTGTGCCGAGCAGATTTGATCCCCGATTTTGGCGGTTGCTGATGGCATCGCCGCTGTTGGTGCCTGCTTCTAGCTGAGTTCGCAATAGGTCGCTGCCTGAAAAGCTCGTATCGAAGGTGAGGCGAACTCTGGCTAATGCGGTCGTTTGGGCGTGGGTGCCATCGCTCAGCGCCGCTACTACTTGGGTAGATAATTTGGTGGTGGTGGAAAACTGCTGTTTTTCTAGTTGGGCAGTCAGCCGTTCTAAGGCGTGGGCGCGATCGCCCTCTCCTTTCAAAATGCTGCCGTAAGACGTTTGTAACCGCCGGAGCGTTGCCACATCTTCGCGGATTCTGCCTAACTCTCCCGTAATCAATAGCTGCTCGATTTTGGTTGCTACTTGGTTTAATCCGGCGACAAATTCATCGCGGCTCAAAGACTGATTACCCCGAAAGGTGCGATCGCCATATCCAGTCACTACGCCATACTTTTCCACCAGTGCTTTTATAGCTTGATATGCCCAATCGCTCGGCTGCACATCTTGCAACTCAGCCACCGATCGCACTTGTCCCAACGCATCCGCCTCTTCTGATGAACACAACAGCGGATCGGCGACAACGTGGGGCATCCAAGAGTCGGGGCAATCGGGAGTTGATGGTGCTCCTGTTCCAGCCGCACCATTCCGGGGCAGCAAACTTTCTGCTGCAACCGGTTCTATGGCAACAAACCCCAACCCAAGCAGCAGCAGCCATATTTGAAACACGCGATCGCTCCTCTACACTTAAGACAATCAGCAAAGCTGCTCAAATTAAACTCTATTAGATGCAAGATGATGCCTACAGTTTTCAGCAATTTGCTTGTGTCCTTCAGATGTCATGTCGATGACTTCTCATTGAGATCAAACCACTCCGTGTTAAGACAGAGAAAATAGATAGGATTGAAATCTTATGAGAGAAATTCTTGCAAACGCCCTAGAAGTGTTTAACTGGCACAGCGGCTGGATTATTTGGAATTTGTTTCTAGCATTGATTCCCTTTGCCCTAAGCTTTTGGCTTTATCGCCGCCGCTCCACTGTTCGCACGCTGCTTTGGTGGGTTGCCTTCGCGGTTTTCGTCGCTTTTTTGCCCAATGCGCCCTACCTACTCACCGATATTATTCACCTGATTCGAGCGACGCGATCGGGCTACTCTGCCCTAGTCCTCATTCTTATTTTTATTCCGCTGCATCTCTTCGCCATCTTGAGCGGATTTGAGATGTATGTGATTTCACTGCTAAACCAAGGGCACTACCTCAAACGAATTGGCTTAGAAAAGTATATTACTGGCTCGGAAATTGCCACCCATGCTCTGTGTGCCGTTGGGGTCTATATGGGTAGATTTCGCCGATTTAATAGTTGGGATTTAGTCAGCGATCCGGCAAATGTGCTGCTGATCACGCTGGATGATCTGACGAGCAAACGTCCGGCGATCGTGATTTTCCTCTCGTTTATTGGGCTGACCATTCTGTATTGGATCGCCAAACAGATTACATTGGGGCTAGTTCTCCGATTTCGTGAAATGCGAGCTAAGCAAGCCTGGTTTGAGTAGAAATGATCAATATGAATAAGCGCTCTTTGTAAAATGCACTTCACGATCAGGGCATTCTGAATCCAGTGAAGTTGGGGCAAATCAATCTATGAATCGCATTATTAAATATGGTTTGGCTTTTATTATTAGCTATCTGCCCGTGAATGGGTTTCGATGCTTGATGTATAAGTTGCTGTTTGGATATTCAATTCAAAACAGCAAGATTGGAATGGGCACTATTTTGGTTATTGCAGAAGCCACGATTTCGGGCGCAACCATTGGGCGATCGAACGTGTTTATAGGTCCCATGTCTTTAGTGATTAAAAATGGCGCAAGTATTGGAAAACATAATCTGTTTGTGTGTGATAAATGGACAATTCGTGAAGAGTTTAAAGACGATCACTACGATCGCTGCTTGATTTTGGCAGAGAACAGCTTAATTGCCGATGCCCATTTTTTTGATATTGCTGGAACGTTGACTTTGGGACAAGGCTCGTGGGTCGCGGGTCGCGGTTCACAGTTTTGGACTCATGGCGCAGGCGTTCGCGATCGCAACATCCACATTGGCGAACACTGCTTTATTGGTAGCGCCGCTCGGTTTGCTCCGGGCAGTGAACTTGGCGACAATATTTTGGTTGCCCTGGGCAGCGTTGTAGGCGGCAAGCTAACCACCTCTAACGCAATGATTGGCGGGGTTCCAGCGCGGCTGATTAAAGAGAATTATGATTGGCGCTCAAGGCAATCGATTCAAAATCCTTAAAATAGGACTATTGAGCGAGTTTCTCCGTGTCATGAACGAATCAATGAACGAATCAATGAACGAATCAATGATTGCTGCGCTGTTGGAAGCCCTAAAAAATTCAGATGAAACCATTCGCGATCGCGCCACCCGCGAACTGTGGCAAATTTGGTTTGAGCAAAAAGGAATCATCGGGCTAGAAATGCTTCGCCGTGCCCAGGTTTTTCTAGAAATGCAGGATTTTGATCAAGCCGAACATTTGCTAACTATGTTGGTCACCCAGCAACCCGATTTTGCTGAAGCTTGGAATCGTCGCGCTGTGCTTCACTACATTCAAGGAAACTACTCAGCCGCGATCGCAGATTGTGAAGCCGTTCTTCGACTAAACCCGATTCATTTTGGCGCACTTAACGGGTTAGGACTTTGCCATATGGCAAGCGAAAACTATTCAGCCGCAATTACAACCTTTCGGCGAGCTTTGGAAGTGCAACCTTATTCTGTAGAAAATCAACGCTTCCTTTTAGAATGCACCGCAAAGTTGCCTTAAAAAAGGTTTTTTGAGCGTTGCTCCCCATTCGACTTTGCGAGCATAACTTTGCGATCATGAATGAAGGATTCATTAGTGGGTAGTCACCGTTTGGCAAATGGGAATAACAATGCGAAACTCCACGCCTTCCTCAGGTGAAGAAAAGCACAGAATACTCCCCCCGTGGGTGTCGGTCACAATTTGGTAGCTAATGTAGAGTCCTAATCCCGTGCCCTGCCCAATCGGTTTGGTGGTAAAAAAGGGATCAAATAGGCGATCGCACACCCTTTCATCAATACTGTCTCCATTGTTATGAATGACTATCGCCACTTGCTGAGGCGTGATCTGCTCTGTGCGAATAGTGATCAGCGGCGAGTTGAAAAGGTCTTGTTTGAGTCGGGTCTCCGCAGGCAATATTTCATTCGCGTCGCCTTCTCGCAGAGGATACTTCACGGTTTGAGCTTCACTAGCGAGATTGAACGGTTTTGATTCGGAATTTACCAGTGAGCATGGAGGATTTTCTTCTACTCCATCTAGGGCGCAGCGGGAAGCCTCCCCATGGGTCTTTTTTTCTAGGGCATCGATCGCGTTACTCAAAATGTTCATAAACACCTGATTAAGTTGTCCGGCGTAGCATTCCACAAGTGGCAACTCGCCATACTGTTTAATCACTTCAATATCCGGTTGGTTGCCTTTGCCCTTCAACCGGCTCTGCAAAATCAGCAATGTATTGTCGATGCCTTCATGAATGTTGACGGGCTTCATGGCTGCTTCATCTAGCCGGGAAAAGTTGCGGAGCGATAATACAATCTGACGAATTCGCTCTGCACCCATTTTGAGCGATCGCAATAGATCTAATACATCTCGCTGCACAAACTCCAAATCCATCGCCTTAATTTCCGCCTCAATTTCGGGCGCGGGTTGAGGATAGTGTTGCTGATAAAGGTGAAGCAGGTTACATAAATCCTGAATGTAGCTTTCAGCAGGAAAAATATTGCCGTAGATAAAATTAACTGGATTGTTGATTTCGTGGGCAACTCCAGCCACTAATTGCCCCAAACTCGACATTTTCTCGGTTTGGACTAATTGCGCTTGGGTTTGTCCTAGTTCAGTCAGCGTTTGCGTTAAGGTTTGGGCTTGTTGTCGGGATTGCGCTTCTGAGGTGCGGAGTGCGGTTTCGGTCAGCTTGAGGGAAGTGATGTTATGGAAAACAGCCACCGCTCCCTTTAGGTTTGCGCGATCGTCTTTGAGCGATCGCGCATTTACACTCAACCATATACCGCATGGATCATGCGCTGAATATACCAAGATCTCTGCCTGGTCGATCAGTTTGCCGCCCATTGCCTGAACCAAAGGAAACGCTTCAACTGAGCAACGTGTTTTGGCATCCGCTAAATAGATTGATTGGGACGCGCTGCTGGCTTCAGTCCATTCCTGTATTGATGCATGGGTTGAATCAATGCCTAAAAGCTCTTGAGCATCGGGGTTGAGAAACAGAAATTTTCCAGTTTCATCCACGACGACGACTCCATCTCCCATGCTGCTCAAAATAGACTTCAAGATCCATAGCGCATCTTCGGAGTACGCCAATTCTTTGAGGGTTTTTTCTAAACGACCTGATTTTTCTAAGGTTTCCTGTTCATAGACCTCAAGCAGTTCTTCTAAGGCACTCACCTGAGCTTTTAATTGCTCTACTTCGGTGTTAAGAGCCAGTTCATTCACAGCCAAATCGTCTGCGCTCATGTAATATTTCTATCCTCAACTGGGCGATCGCGAGTGATGCACACCCCTAAACTTAGTGGCTAATCAACAATTGCTGATTAAACACTGCACCCCGATCGAACGGCAACACCGCCATTTTTATATTTAACGCGAGTGTCTTAAACATATCAGCCGTCTCCCCCGATATTGGCACCTTTGAGAACACGATAATGGCAATTAGATTTCCCGAAGGTAACATTCCCCCAAACCCCAGCACCGATCTCACCCCCAACGGCACAACAAACTCTTGTTGGGCGGGCACATAAGGACTGTTGACCGCATCTAACACATGAAACACGTTAAATGTTTTCTGTTCCAAATCGATTATTAGGGTTGGATCAGGATCTAACACTGCATGGATCGGTAAGCCAAGCTGAGCAATCAATTGAGATATCATCGGCGATTGGGCAACCAACTGTTCGCTGATCAACGGAATTGCCTGATGCCCAACGGATGCTTGCCGAGATTGCCACTCGACGCGATCGCCTTGAGTGGCTAGCAGCGTCAAACACTGAGTTGTCGGAGAGGGCACTTTCTGAGCTAGCATCGTCTGAGCATGGGCTTGCAGATCGGGCGGCAACTTGCTGAATGCATGAGTTTTGAAGAAACGAACCAAGGTAAATGCGCTTGCGTCTGTTTGCGGATCGATAAACTCGCGATAAAAATAGCGGATAATACGGTCTGCTACTTCTTCCATGCTGTCTGCGCCTGCGCCAAGCTTGCGAAGCGTTGCTCCACATTGCGTCATATCACTTAGGGTAAAATCTGCTGGGTTATACATTGCTGGGTTGCACTATAGAGAATCGTCTCTAAGTTTGAGAAGAAAGATCTAAAAAAAATTGCCAAAAATACGACATTTCTATAGTTCCTTCAATAATCTTTAAACTAACTTTTAAGTTGAAATATCTTGCTGGAGGGCAGATCGCGATGGGCGATCGCCCGTCACCATCCCACTCAAACCGCCTCTCTTTCCTTAACTACGTAAAATAGGAGGCGCAGGGGTTGAGCTTTTCCACAGCACTGGAGACGGTTGACAGCTATGATTTTTGGAGTTTTACCGCTACGAGCGATCGCGTTTCAAGGGCTGTTTTTGTTGATTGCGATCGCGCTTGAGGCAATTATTTACTTCAGGCAACTCGGTTTCGACTATAAAACGAGCGTCCGCTATGCCGCTTCAATCAACCTGTTTTCTACCTTTATGGGCTGGTTAATCTTCTTTAACTTGCAAACATTTTTACCACAGCCTTTGAAAGAGCAATTAATCAGCTACTTTTTTTTTGAACGATTTTTTCTCAATCCCTGGGCATCTAGCATCGCACCGCTATTAGCCCTTTTAGGATTGATTATTTTTATCGGGGTCTTTCTTCTAGAGCTTAAAAGCTTAGAGCTATTAGATCTTTTATTAGGAAAAATCAAAACGGAAGATACGTTGCTAACCAGAGAAGATTCTCGAACATCACGCCTGCGGCAGCAAGGCATCCTATTTAAGTCTAATAGTCGAGCCTATGCCATCCTTGTTGCAAATGCTTACAGCTTTAGTGCGATCTTGTTTTTGCTTATTATTCGTTCAGTCGAAAAACTCATTTAGCGTTTTGCAGCAAAATGCTTAATTTATTTAGCCAGTTTATCTCTTTATTTCCTCCAGCTTTTATTCCTTTGGTGTTGCTGGCGATCGCACTGCTCTTCGTTGCCCCATTGGGATTATTTGCCTTTAACTTTCTGGCAATCAAAACGCTTTACGAAGAGCTTAGAAAAATCTTTCAAGATATTTTTAAGCTGATTATTTCTAAAAAGTGGGATTCTGCAAAAACATTAATCTGGCTTAGCATTTTCTCTTGGGCAATGTCGCTGTTAGGTGGATCATTCGTTCAAAATTTTATTGCTTTTTGTGGGTGGCTTTTTTTGATTCCAGGCATTCATTGGCTGATGCATGAAGAGAAAAAAATCAAAGAGTTTCTGACCTTTGAAAAAGTCTTTATTGGACCGTGGATTACGGGTGCATTAATTTGTTTTTTCTTATTTGCAACTCCGGAAAATTTACCTGGCATTATGATCATTAGCTGGCCCATTGTTTCAGCATTTATCGCAGCGCTACCAAAGTTTATTAAGCCAGGTCCGGCTTATAAAGTGCCCAATCCTCCAGTTCGGCAAGATTTGATCATCATGGTGTTGTTTAACCTATTGCTAAGCTGCTGGCTTCAGCTTTGTTATTCAACTCAGGTGTGGTTGGCGCAATATCCCAGTTTTCAGACAGATGATTTAACCAATAGTTCTTTTGTTTTTAAGACGCAATCCCCGGAACCCAGTAACTCTCAAGGCTATGATATTTTGGTGCAGGCTGAAACGGCGCTGAAAGAATCATTGCAAGGTCAATCTTGGTCGCAGGTGGAACGGTGGCTGGTCAATTTTGACGATCGCATTCGTGAGTTAAATGGACAAATTATTAATCAACTCCCGCCAAAAGCAGAAAATGCTTATTGGCAGGTTGAGGGACAGGTTTTACCGGGCGAGTATAATGTGAAACTGTTTGCCGTGTGGCAAGGTCCGTCTTCCGATAACGCGGGATATCACCTATCGAGAACCTGTCAAATTTCGCAAATACTGCCAACGAATCTAAAAGAAATGCCACTTTCTTTAAATACACAGGTTGGCACTGCAAACGTATCTTGTGATCCTGTGACGAAACCTATTAAGGGGCAGCCCGATATGGCAAAGTGAATTAAATGGGCGGAAATGGTTGTGAGGGTTAAACCGGATGAACATTGGCAGAATATTTGTGATTGCATCGAATGTGTTTCGAGAAGTGATTCGCGATCGCGTTTTATACCTGATTGGGCTATTCGCTCTATTTTTGGTGGTCTGCTTTCGCTTACTGCCCGAAGTTGCCGCCGCCACAGAAGACAAAATTATTTTAGATGTGGGTTTAGCCGCGATGCACCTGCTGGGTTTGGTGGTGGCTATTTTTGTGGGCACGGGCTTGATCAATAAAGAGATTGAAAAACGCACTGTGCTAGTGCTGATGGCAAAGCCAATTAGCCGCACCGAGCTTATTGTGGGGAAGCATTTGGGTTTAACGGCTGTATTAGCGGTGTTGGTGGCGGCAATGACGGCAGTTTTCATCGCGCTGCTAGCGTTTAATCGCGTGGCTTATCCCTGGACGAGTATTTTGATTTCATCTTTGTTTTTGGGGTTGCAACTCGCTCTCATCGCCGCGATCGCGATCGTTTTTGGGGTGTTTACTGGCTCGCTTCTTGCCACGCTGCTCACCTTCATGATTTTTCTCATGGGCAGTTTTAGCGCCAACTTAGTCACTTTGGGCGCACAGAGTAAGGATGCCACCATTACCGCTGTGACCCGGAACTTATATCTCGTTCTGCCCGACTTGTCGCGACTCGACCTCAAAAATCAGGCAGTCTATGGATTGCTGCCGCCCACGAATACTTTGCTTCTGAATGCAGGCTATGGGGTGCTTTACATCATTTTGCTCTGGGCGATCGCTACCCTGCTTTTTTCCCGACGCGAGTTTTAGGCAAGTTTTAGGCAAGCCCCTATCTACGCCGCCATGTCAAACAGCAGCACTTCAGCCGGGGCGATCGCTTGGAATTGAAGCAATGATTCTTGGGCGATCGCCGCCCCATCACCCGCCGTCAGCGCCTGACCATTCAATTGCACATCGCCTCGCGCCACTTGCAGCCAAGCCACCCGCCCCGCCGCCAAAGCATGGCTCACCGCTTCGCCCGCCTCCAACACCGTGGCATACAGATCCACATTTTGGTGAATCGTAATCGAGCCGTCCCGTCCATCGCGTGAGCCAACGAGCCGCAGGGTGCCACGCTTTTCAGCTTCAGCAAAAGTCTTTTGCTCATAGCTGGGTTCAATCTCCGTTCGGTCTGGCAATATCCAAATTTGCAAAAAGTGAACTGGTTCGGCACTGGATGCATTAAACTCGCTGTGGCGAATGCCCGTTCCCGCCGACATCCGCTGCACGTCGCCCGGTCGAATGGTTGACCCAGTACCCAGGCTGTCTTTGTGTTCTAAGGCACCTTGTAGCACATAAGTGATAATTTCCATGTCGCGGTGTGCGTGCGTGGGGAACCCTTTGCCAGGAATGACTTTATCTTCGTTAATCACCCGTAAAGTCGCAAAACCCATGTGGTTCGAGTCGTAATACTCTCCAAAAGAAAACGTGTGCCGACTATCTAGCCAGCCCACATTCACCGCCCCTCGCTCTTGAGCCGGACGAATGGTAATCATTTTGCAACCTCCTGAAGGATGGCACCACTCACATCAATCATTATTTTAGTCGGTGAATCGCTCTTGTTTGAGCGATCGCGGAACCGAAAAAGCTCAACATCTCGATCCTAGTTTGACCCCACTGGGCAGACCCGAATGCCAGCATTGCCCTGCTCCGCAGTGGGTAAAATAATCTTCCTTCAATTCTGACACCATTATTTTTGCATTTCTTCACCCGGTTCTCAGTATTCGCTTCTCTCCTGACTTTATCTGGTCATGAGATCGCCTCATTGCCCCGATTCAACTGTTTTATAGAATCGGAACCAATAGCTTTTTCAATTGCTTGAACATACATCTGATAAGTTTGCTCATCTAAACAGACAAGTTTCACCTGGTCTACGTTGAAATGAGTGCTTAAAAATTGCTGAATCTCTCTAGCTGCAATGTTAGCAGCCTGATCGATAGGGAACTTGCCTGCGCCAGATCCTAAGGCTGGAAAAGCAATTGTGCGAATTGATTTTTGATGCGCCAATATCAGACTATTGCGATAGCATCGTGCCAATAGTTCATACTCTCTATTATTGCCGTCTATTAAGGATGGCACAACGGTATGAATAACCCACTTAGCTGGAAGTTTGTATCCTTGTGTGAGTTTGACTTCTCCAATTGCACAGTCAGCGATAGTTTGGCATTCTCTTTGCAAAGCTGAGCCTGCTACGCGATGAATTGCCGTATCAACTTTATTTCTATCCTGCGGTAGAGCTATCCAGCCAAGCTTAGCTCCTGGCAACAATGTTTTGTTGGTAGAGCTAACAATGGCATCTACTGATTGCTGGGTGATATCTCCTTGAATCACTACAACTCGGCTATGTAAATTAATGCCGGACTTCAACAGCACAAGCCGACGAATTTCGTGAACCTCTACGTCCTCAATGCTCATGAGTTTTGCCATACGGTTATGCAAATTGATCTCGTCTGAACTAATTGTGCCATCTGCTTTTGCGACCTCCCATGCAGTGCATAAAAGCAAGCGATGTTTCATTTTTGTTTTTTGAGGAGTTGCCTCCTTCAAAAGACCTTTATACAAAACTTCTTCAAAGGTTGTTTCACGCTCCATTGCCTCACAAATCCGTTGCCCATCTTGCGGATTAATTGCAGAATTTAGCAATAATTTTTTGAGTACATCCTGTTCTTCTATTGAAAAGTTGCCATCCACCCAAGCGATCGGCAAAGCAGCAATCAACACATCTGCAAGAAATGTACTCAGTTTTCGCTTTTCACCCTCGTCTCTAAGGGTTTTCGCACCATGAAGAATACCTACTCCTGTGATAGCTGCCAAGCTAATAGGAGCCGCAACAACTAGCGCTGCATAGGTAGGTGCCCCAACTGCTAATCCACCTGCTAAACCTACCGCCGCTTTGATAGAAGTCCAAAATCCAGCTTGAACAAATGCAGTAGTAGCAACCCCGTGAGCAGCTACCCCGACTACCGCTCCGCCTGCTAGCCCTTCTGCGATAGAACCGCCAATCTTTGCAACGGGTGGCAACCCTTCTGTAACAATTCGACGATTCACTTCATCAGGTGGTAAAGAAGAATCAGACTCAGGATCGGTCAAATAGGAAATTAGAGCATTAACCAGAGCAAGGAGGGTGTCATCATATTTGCCATCCAAATCCACTGATTCTTTAACTCGATTCAGCAAAGCCTGAGTTTGCACCACTGTTGCTTCCCAAGATTTGCCCATCACCCGTGCCAGTTCTTCAATATCGGGAGCAATCAGGGCAAGCTCTTCAGGATATCTGCCAACCAAATAATCTCGATTTAAGGCAACAATGCTATCCAACGCCACTAAACTGATCACGATCGCGATCGCACCCGCGACTGGAGTAGTAAATGCGCCAATAACAGGTAAGCCTGTCCAAGGAACGTAGGAGTACACCATAAAAGTCAAAATACTGCCTACAACCAGCAGCACGCCTGTCAAATATTTTCTAGCTGCTGCATTAAAGTCAGTATCCTGATAAATTGTCCAAAGTAGTCGCAGGTAAAGAGGAATTCTGGTCAATCTTGGCAGCGTAAATTTCAGCAGTTGTCCAGCTACCGGCATCATCACCGAAATGAACAGTTGTAACAGTTCGGGAACGACCTTCATAATGAGTTCAACGATTACTAGAGGCATACTAGTCTTTGTTTAGAGATAAATACTTGAATGTAGTATTTATAGAGTTCCCGTGGAATCGTTTACTCTCACTAGACCCTAAAAAATTGCTTCGCATTTTCCCTTATCTATTGCTGACTCCATCGCCACGATTTTTGATGATTCAGGACTGCAATCTCATGACTAAGAAAGCTATATCGATTCAGCCCTCTAGAGAATTGGTATTGTATGTGGCACGGTTCAAAATAGTTGATCAGTCCTTACTTACGGTTTAGGCGGGTCTGATTTTTGCTCTTCTTTCACCGAAGGCGTTTCCATCACGGGAGCCTCTGAAGAGTCAGGGGCTTGAGGGCTGGCGATTGGAGTATCCCGACGAAACCGTTGCCGCAGTTGATTGAATTGAGATGCAAATGCTGATTTCAATTTAGCGGTTTTCTCGATCACTGGCGATCGCTCTTCTACTGGCGATCGCTCTTCTGTTGGCTCCACAGCATCCTTCGGCGAAAGCGGCGATCGCGTTGCCTCGATTTCATTGAAAGGAGTAGGCTCTTTTTCTTTCAATTTCACCGATGGCTCAGGCGCAACCAAACGAGGTTCAACCGCTTTAACGGGTTCATCAGGACTCACAAATTGAGTAGGATTGGTTGGCTTCAATGGGTTGGAGTCGTTGAGAATGAGCTTCTGCTCAGGAAGGGGCGTTGGCTTGACCGTGGGCACTGGTGAAGGGGGCGCTAGAGGGGTGAAAGTTTGGATCGGTGCGGTCGGCTGGGCGATCGGGGGGGTGGGTTTGGCGAGGGGCGATCGCGCAGGTGCAGGTTGATAGTTTGGGTCTACTAGTCCTTGGGCATCGGCTGCCAAAAGCTCACCCCGTACCAGCTTCGACAGTGTATCTTTGCCGCCGGGTTCATAAGTAATCACCCGCGCTGTGTTATTAAACGTGTTTTTAACCGGGTCGCCGTTTTCATCTAAAAATTCTAGCTGCACCCAATTTTTGCCCGGTTTAAAGCCTTTCAGATAGATGGGCTGCCATTGATCCAACATGAAGCCACTGCCATTCACCGTGCAGCGAATTCGCCAGTCGGCAATGTCATCTTTTTTAGACTCGCGGGCAATTAAGTGTAAGGGCGCATTGGTTAAGTAAAAATCCACCATAATCGGTTCTGCGCCATAGGTGCCCTGAGGTCGGCTATAAGTCAGCAGCGGCAGGTTAGACTTTGGGCTATTGTCCTGGGTTTTAGTGAAAACATGAAACGTGGTCTGGGCAAAGGCTCCTTCGTTTTTAAAGCTTTCATGCCAAGGACGCGAAGCAAACGCTCGAATGGTGTGGGTTCCGGGTGCAAGATTCTCAAAGGTGAGAGGTTTACTTGTGTCGTAGACGGCTTGATAAGCCTGATTGTCTAGTAAGACGTGTAAATGAGTGCCTAGCCCCAGAGCCGCATCCTTAAAAATGGGCAAATCTTTGACTTGAAGCTGAATAGAAACTTTGTCATCTTCCAGAACTTGGTTTGCCTTTGGACTCAGGATAGAAACTTGCGGTTGGTAACCATCCAAGGCGGGTCTCAGGTTTTGAATGGCTCCAGGTGGAGCTACTTCCGCTAGACTCCCTGCTGCTTTTTCGGGGTAGGTGTCACGAACAGATTTTTTGGCGCGGGCTGCGAATGCGCTAGGTGAGGCGATCGCACTTAGCGAAAGCAGCACCGTCAATAGGAAGGCAGTTGCAGCAGTCGCAACTTTGCTCCAGTTAAATCTATTCCAGCTAAATCTACCCCAGTTAATTTTGCTCCAGTTAATTCCACGCACCGGCATACTCCTTGCGGCTTTTCATAGGGAACTATAGCGGAATCTAAGACAGACTATTCAGATCAGATATAGATAACCTGCGATCCAATTTAGTGATCTATCAGGATTGCTATCACAAGACGGGCAATTAAAGCGATCGCTTTTTATTAATTAATAAAAAGTTTCAACATGCAAAATTTACAATTCTCAAACCTCAGAATCTATCACCCGCTATGAGCCTGAGTAAACTTTAGTAAAGCAAAAGAGTTGGATTTGCTGAACGATCTGTCTGCCTTAAGGTTCTAATATCGCCCTCAAGCCCCTATCCATCAGGCAAATCGAGGACAGATAGAAAACTCCTGCGCTTTTCATAGGGCAAACTCGATTGAATGAATTTTCCCTGCTCTAGAAAATCGCTGAAAATCCTTTCTGTAAGCAGCTTTGGCGGTTTTGCGCGGCTTTGTTCGTGCGGTATCGCCATAGTAGGGCTTGACTTTCGTGGTCATTCCTGACTGTGCAACCTAGACAGCATCTACACTTGAGCGGTTTTTAATTATTGTTAACCGCTCACAATCGGGGTAAGAAGCGATCTTATAATGTCACGATGAGAACCCCGATTAGGCTTCCACTCTGCTTTTTGGACTTTTTCTAAGGTTCAACTAGCAAAAGCCGCTCTGATTCCCTCGAATCTCTCGAAGTGATGCCGAGTTGTTCTATTCAAAAAGCCATGAATTCGAGCTTCTTCAAGTCTGCCTTTCAGGTTTGCATGGGTGAGGTTTATTGGTGAAATTAAGTAGAGAAAAGCAACTTAGCCATCAGAGCAAGCCTAATCTAAGGGGGGATTCCTCGTTGCCTTGTCTAGAGAGAGGAGAGTCTCAATGACAATTACCCCACAGCGAGAAGCAAAAGTAAGAGTGGTCGTTGATAGAGATCCGGTTCCTACTTCTTTTGAGAAGTGGTCACAACCGGGACACTTTGACCGCACTCTTGCCAGAGGACCCAAAACCACCACTTGGATTTGGAATCTTCACGCTCTCGCTCACGACTTTGATAGCCATACTTCCGATTTAGAAGACGTATCTCGTAAGATCTTTAGCGCTCACTTTGGTCATTTAGCCGTTGTTTTCATCTGGCTGAGTGGAATGTATTTTCATGGCGCAAAATTTTCAAACTATGAAGCTTGGTTAACCAACCCGACTGTTATTAAACCTAGCGCTCAGGTTGTGTGGCCCATTGTGGGTCAAGAAATTTTGAATGCCGATGTTGGTGGTGGCTTCCACGGAATCCAGATTACTTCTGGCTTGTTTTATCTGTGGCGAGCTTCTGGCTTCACGAACAGCTTCCAGCTTTACTGCACCGCGATCGGTGGTCTAGTAATGGCAGGTCTGATGCTGTTTGCAGGGTGGTTTCACTACCACAAAGCCGCACCCAAGCTGGAGTGGTTCCAAAACGTTGAGTCAATGCTCAACCATCATCTAGCGGGTTTGTTTGGTTTGGGATCATTGGGCTGGGCAGGTCACCAGATCCATGTCTCCTTGCCAATCAACGAGCTATTAGATAGAGGCGTTGCTGCAAAAGATATTCCTCTGCCTCATGAGTTCATCTTGAACTCCAAGCTGATGGCAGATATTTATCCGAGCTTTGCTCAAGGATTAGCTCCTTTTTTCACCTTGAACTGGGGTGTTTATTCAGACTTCCTTACCTTTAAGGGCGGCTTGAACCCCGTTACCGGCGGGCTTTGGCTGACTGATACTGCTCACCATCACCTAGCGATCGCGGTGATGTTCATTGTGGCAGGTCATATGTACCGTACCAATTGGGGTATCGGTCACAGCATCAAAGAGATCTTAGAAGCTCATAAAGATCCCATCATCATCACGGGTGAAGGGCATAAAGGTCTCTATGAAGTGCTGACTACTTCTTGGCACGCACAGTTGGCAATCAACTTAGCAATGGCTGGCTCTGTAACCATCATTGTTGCCCAGCATATGTATGCCATGCCGCCCTATCCCTATATGGCGACAGACTACGCAACTCAGATATCTCTGTTCACTCACCACATGTGGATTGGATCATTTCTGATTGTTGGCGGAGCCGCTCATGGTGCCATTTTTATGGTGCGTGATTACGATCCCGCTGTGAATCGTGGCAACGTGCTAGACAACGTGCTGCGTCATAGAGATGCCATCATCTCTCACCTAAACTGGGTCTGCATTTTCTTGGGTTTCCACAGCTTTGGTCTATATGTCCATAACGATACGATGAGTGCGTTAGGTCGTCCCCAGGATATGTTCTCTGATACTGCAATCCAGTTGCAGCCTATCTTTGCTCAGTGGGTTCAAAACCTGCACACCCTTGCTCCTGGTGCTACTGCTCCCAATGCTATAGCTCCTGCTAGCTACGCATTTGGTGGTGGCATTGTGGCGGTAGGTGGCAAGGTGGCAATGATGCCGATTGCGCTGGGCACAGCAGACTTTATGGTTCACCATATTCACGCTTTCACAATCCACGTCACCGTGCTGATTTTGCTGAAGGGTGTGCTGTTTGCTCGTAGTTCTCGTCTAGTTCCAGATAAAGCAAATCTCGGATTCCGTTTCCCTTGCGATGGACCCGGACGCGGTGGTACCTGCCAAGTTTCAGGCTGGGATCACGTTTTCCTCGGTCTGTTCTGGATGTATAACTGCATTTCCGTTGTGATTTTCCACTTCAGTTGGAAGATGCAATCGGATGTATGGGGAACTTTGAACGCAGACGGTTCCGTAGCTCATATCGCGGGTGGTAATTTCGCTCAAAGCGCCATTACTATCAACGGCTGGCTGCGTGACTTTATGTGGGCACAGTCAGCACAGGTGATTACCTCCTATGGGTCTGCCCTGTCTGCTTACGGTCTTCTGTTTTTGGGTGCTCACTTCGTATGGGCATTCAGTTTGATGTTCTTGTTTAGTGGTCGCGGCTACTGGCAAGAATTGATTGAGTCGATTGTTTGGGCGCACAACAAGCTGAAAGTGGCTCCTGCAATCCAACCTCGCGCTCTGAGTATTATTCAGGGTCGAGCGGTTGGCGTTGCTCACTACTTATTAGGCGGAATTGTGACCACCTGGGCATTCTTCCTGGCTCGCACACTTGCACTTGGCTAAGCGAGGAGAAAACATAAAAATGGCAACCAAATTTCCAAAATTTAGCCAAGACCTCGCTCAAGATCCGACTACTCGTCGGCTCTGGTACGGAATTGCAACAGCCCATGACTTTGAAAGTCATGACGGTATGACGGAAGAAAATCTTTACCAAAAGATCTTTGCTTCCCACTTTGGTCATATCGCCATCATCTTTCTATGGACTTCTGGCAGTCTGTTCCACGTAGCGTGGCAAGGCAACTTCGAACAGTGGATCAAAGATCCTCTAAACATCCGTCCTATTGCCCATGCGATTTGGGACCCTCAATTTGGCAAGGCGGCAGTTGAAGCATTTTCTCAAGGCGGTGCTTCTTATCCTGTAAACATTGCTTACTCTGGTGTTTACCATTGGTGGTACACCATCGGAATGCGGACTAATGGCGACTTGTACAGTGGCGCGATTTTCCTACTGATCCTGTCCTCTTTGTTCTTGTTTGCGGGTTGGCTCCACTTGCAGCCTAAGTTTCGCCCTAGTTTGTCCTGGTTTAAGAATGCTGAGTCTCGCCTCAACCACCACCTAGCTGGTCTGTTTGGGGTTAGCTCTCTAGCTTGGGCAGGTCACTTGGTTCACGTAGCAATTCCCGAAGCTCGGGGTCAGCACGTCGGTTGGGATAACTTCCTATCGACATTGCCGCACCCGGCTGGATTAGCTCCGTTCTTCACGGGGAACTGGGGTGTCTATGCTGAAAATCCTGACACAGCCAACCACTTGTTTGGGACTGCTCAAGGATCGGGAACCGCTATTCTGACGTTCTTGGGTGGCTTTCATCCTCAAACTGAGTCTCTTTGGCTAACGGATATTGCTCACCACCATCTAGCGATCGCGGTTCTATTCATTGTTGCGGGTCATATGTACCGTACCAACTTTGGTATTGGTCACAGCATCAAAGAAATGCTAGATGCTAAGTCTGGTCTCTTTGGCTCTATGACAGAGGGGCAGTTTAACCTGCCTCACCAAGGCTTGTATGAAACCTACAACAACTCCTTGCACTTCCAACTGGGCATCCACTTGGCGGCGTTGGGTGTAATTACCTCTCTCGTGGCGCAGCATATGTACGCGCTGCCTCCCTATGCCTTTATGTCAAAAGATTTCACCACGCAAGCAGCGCTCTACACCCATCACCAGTACATCGCTGGATTCTTGATGGTGGGGGCTTTTGCTCACGGTGCCATCTTCTTGGTGCGGGATTACGATCCTGAGCAAAATAAGGGCAATGTGTTGGCACGGATGCTGGATCACAAAGAGGCGATTATTTCCCACTTGAGTTGGGTTTCTCTCTTCCTTGGCTTCCACACCTTGGGTCTATACGTTCACAACGATGTAGTCGTTGCTTTCGGCACCCCTGAGAAACAAATCTTGGTTGAGCCTGTGTTTGCACAGTTCATTCAGGCTTCTCACGGCAAATTGCTGTATGGCATGAATACGCTGCTGTCTAATCCTGATAGTATTGCGACCACCGCTTGGCCCAACTACGGCAACGTATGGCTACCTGGTTGGTTGGATGCGATTAACAGCGGCACCAACTCTTTGTTCCTCAGCATTGGTCCTGGCGATTTCTTGGTTCACCATGCGATCGCATTGGGTCTACACACCACCACATTGATCTTGGTCAAGGGTGCGTTGGATGCTCGTGGTTCTAAGCTAATGCCCGACAAGAAAGACTTTGGCTACTCCTTCCCTTGCGATGGTCCGGGTCGTGGTGGTACGTGCGACATCTCAGCTTGGGATTCGTTTTACCTTGCCATGTTCTGGATGTTGAACACCTTGGGCTGGGTTACCTTTTACTGGCACTGGAAGCATTTGGCGCTCTGGTCTGGTAACGCTGCATCTTTCAATGAGGGTTCAACCTATCTAATGGGCTGGCTGCGTGATTATCTATGGCTCTACTCAGGTCCATTAATCAACGGCTACAACCCATACGGCATGAATAACCTAGCGGTCTGGGCATGGATGTTCCTCTTTGGACACCTAGTGTGGGCAACGGGCTTCATGTTCTTGATCTCTTGGAGAGGCTATTGGCAAGAGTTGATCGAAACCTTGGTCTGGGCACACGAGCGCACTCCTCTAGCGAACTTGATTCGTTGGAAGGACAAACCCGTGGCAATGTCCATTGTTCAAGGTCGGGTCGTGGGTCTAGCTCACTTTACGGTGGGTTACGTCTTAACTTACGCCGCCTTTGTGATCGCCTCAACAGCCGCAAAATTTGGCTAGCGCTGAAAATTAGCCCTGTAGGCAATTTATGAAAAAATCCCCCACCTTAATGGATGGGGGATTTTTTATGGTTTGAGATCTATCGTCTCTTCAATTGAATAATGATGCGGTCAGCAAGACCTCTTCAGTCAAGATGTAGACTGTGACGCAAACAACCTAAAAACGGAGGAAAAGCGACGTGATTAAACTATCCACTAAATTGTTTGCTGCCTTCGTTGCCGATACGGTACTGGTGCGTTGCTATCTTGGATATGAGCCGGCGATCGCAGTGCGAGCAATGGGTGCAAAACGGGCGTGATCACTTGTAAACAGGGTGCCTAGAAGCTGCACACTAGAATTAAATTCCTGTCATCGCTAGGGCGGTATCAAACCCTAAAACAGCTTGCCCATCATTAAAAATTACGGCTTCACTATTGGGGAAGTATTTTTTCAAAAAAATCGCCAACGTTTTTAAGGTAGGAAAGTTCCATTGGGCTTTGCAGCGAGGATAACCCTTGCTATCGATTTCAGAAATTTGAAGCTGGTAGCGACCTTGAGGATGGGTGCTGCCATGAAACCGAATGGTGTGTCGAAACTGGGAACTCATATTCAATCAACTTTTTCTCTAGAGGCTTATATCTTTATTTTCTTAGAGTTTCCTGGCTCTGAAAGTGAGTATAGACAGGGTTTCCGGCTGATCTTAAGCTGATTACTGAGTGAGACAAAGGCACTCCTTAATTGATGTAAATCACAAGACGGTAACGCCATAAAAAATCAGGTGTTGGAAGTTCAACTTCCAACACCTGATGCTTTTGAATCTCCGATTGTTGACTGAGCTAGGCTTCGTTTCGCGCTTGACGAGCCATTTCTAATAGACTTCCCCACCGCTTTTGAAATTGTTTGACAGTAAGTTTGAGTGTGCGGGCAATTTCAGCATCGTCCATCTGAGCTTGCTTCAGTTGCAGCATCTGGCGTTGTTCGGGGGTGAGGCGATCGAGAAAACTATCCCATTGAGAGGTTGCCATCCCCAAGTTTTGATCGAGGTCAGCACCCAACCATTGATGCACCAGTTTCCAGTTGCGGGAAAGGGTGAATTTTTCGACGTGATATTTGAAGCGCTGCTGCAAATAATCGCGCTGGCGGGGAGTGAGTCCCAAAATGTCATCAATTTCGGGCGCTGACATATCTTGCAGTTTCAGCACAAGATAGTCTACGCAGTCCGTTTGATCTTCTGACTCTAGATACTGCACTAACTCAGAAATGACACGATCGCGCAGTACCGCCTCTGAAGAATCCACTGTATCCGACACCATCCGTTCCCGTAGCTGTTGCACAATCGGCATCCGGTTGTGCATTTCTGCCTCTTCACCGCGTGCCGACTCTAGCGCTTGTTCAATATCTACCGACACCTCGAGCGGCTGGCGTTGTCCAAATCGCTGCGATCGCAGCACAATTAATTGTTGATTTTGCCCCGCAGGTAGGGAAATACGGCGCTTAGCATACTGTTCCGTAAACGCCATGTATTCCGCCAGTTCCAGCCGAGTACGGGGTTGATAGGTTTCTGGTAGAACATTTTCGCGCCGAAAAGCTTTGAGTGACTCGGTATAAAACCCTTGCAAAAAATCTTCAATCAGGGTGTATCGTGCCTGAAAACCAAACTGCATCCGAGCAGGAGCCACATATCGATAGACCATCGCCCCTAATGTGCTGTGTAGTTCAGTCCGCCCTCGATGGGAACCAAGCTGATAATAGTTAACGCATTTTTGCAAACGGTGTCGTGCCAAAGAAATCTGCCAGGATTGCGCTTGCCCAGAGGCTTGAATTCTCCCGCTCTTGTGACACACCCGCTCCACTTCAGCCGCAATTCGTCTAGCTAAACTCTCTACACTCCCATTGAGGTTGCCCACTTCTTCTCGAAATTCTTGTGCCAGCATTTGAACGAGAGCCGCTTGGTCGAGAAAGGGCACAGCACCTGGAGGAGCAATAGAAGCATTTTGAAGAGTTCGTTGAGTTGATTGGGGCAAGTCGGCGATCGCACGATGCGCTGACTGGGCAGAATGAATAGCAACCGATTGAGAGCAGGGTGGAGGAGATTCAATATTCATGACTGGGTAATGCACACTTAGGGGGATTGTCAGGACAGCAGAAGCCTTAGGTTTCTGTTGCTCTTGTCTCCTGATTTTTTGCTTAGCAACTGTCATAGCTATCTACACGGGCGGATTTGTAAATTACGGGCAGCTTTCGGTGAGCCTAGGGCACTTTTTATCAGTAATCGCGGCATTGCTGAATGCAAGTATGAATTTCCCACCCTGCGGGAAGCGAGCTACATCCCCAATCCTTCTCCCCAAGGAGAAGGGAGCTAGAATTCTTGTCCCCTCGCCCATGGGGAGAGGGCTAGGGAGAGGGCAAATTGAGCGATTCATCCCTAGATTCAGCAACGCCTAGTCTCTAAAGAATGAGTTGATTTCCCAAAAGATTTAGGTACAGTCGGCTAGAAGGTTCTTAAACACCACAGATCCGTTTTGACCATCATCAGTGGATCGGAAGAGGTATAAAATTATACCAATTTGAGTTTTGAGTTTTGAGTTTTGAGCTTTGAGTTTTGAGTTTTGAATTGTAGAAGTTTTACTCTGCTACGGTTTCAAGCTCAGAGCTGTCGCATCCTCCGTTTTCCATTAGCTAGTTTGAGGGTAGCCATTCGGGTAACTATGACGGTGGGTAGAGGTGAAAAGTTCATTTTTCGGCATCCAGTCTTGGAACTCCCCAACCTGAAGGATTTTTGCGAAGATTTGCAGCATTTTAATTAGTGCTCTGCGCTAGTCCACATCTCAGCCGCTGCCCATCCAAGACCCTTCCGAATTAACGTAGGTTCCTCACCGCTCAAATCTAAAATAGTGGATACCTCATAGCCCGGTTCTTGCTCGTCATCCACAATCACGTCCACTAATTTATCTAAACACTCAAATAGATCTAAGCGGGATGGATAATCGATCGCGCTGTGGCTGCGGGCGGAACCGTCGTCTAAAACATGAGCAGAGGTAGAAATAATCGGATTGCCCAACCCTTCTAGTAACGCCTGACAAATGGGGTGATCGGGTACTCGAATCCCGGTAGTGCGGCGCTTGGGACTCATGACCAGCTTTGGAACCAGTTTTGTAGTCGGCAACACGAAAGTATAGGGTCCAGGAATCAAGCGCCGCATAATTCTGTAGGCTTCGTCGCTGACGATCGCATATTGAGCGATATTAGATAGAGACGAACACAAAAATGTCAGCGGTTTATCATTGGAAAGCTGCTTAATTTGCCGAACCCTTTGCACTGCACTCTTAGAGTTCAAATCACACCCGATCGCATACACCGTATCGCTTGGATATAGCAGCACTGCCCCATCTTTTAACGCTTTAATTACACGGTCTACTGTTCGGGCTTGAGGGTTTTTAGGATGAAGCGGGTAGAGAGTTGCCATGATAGAAAGGTGCAGAGTACGGGAGGGGACGGAGGGCGGCGGCGATCGTTCAAAGTTCAAAACTCAAAGTTCAAAACTCAAAACTTTTCCAAAAAGCCAATGACCAAGATTGCTTATTTACAATGCCCAACGGGAATTGCCGGAGATATGTGCTTAGGTGCGCTTGTGGATTTAGGCGTACCGGTAGCCTATTTAATTGAGCAACTAGGACGATTGGGAATTTCGCAAGAATATAAACTGTGGATCGAATCGGTCGATCGCAATGGACAGCAAGCGACGAAATTTCATGTTGATCTCGTGTTTGAGTCGGGAGAAGTGGGAAACCCAGATGAGTTTGCCACGTTTGCCCCGCTGCCTCGCCACCTTCATTCTGCTACAGAAGATACCGTTTCAGGGAATTTAATTACCGAATCCCAGCAGCATGGGCATTCTCACCCCCACGACCATCCCCCCGTTCAGAATTCAGCCCCGCTTCCATCAATTCGGCATCTCTCAGAAATTGAACAACTTATTCTGGCGGCTAAGCTACCTGAAAAGGCAGAAGCTTGGAGTTTAGGGGTGTTCCGGCAATTGGCAGCCGCAGAAGCGGCGGTTCATGGGGTGCCAATCGAGCAGGTGCATTTTCACGAGGTAGGCGCAACCGATGCGATCGTCGATATTGTGGGCACTTGCTTGGGATTGGATTGGCTAAAAATTGAGGAACTGCACTGTTCTGCTTTACCGACGGGTGGCGGCACCATTCGAGCCGCCCACGGACGGATGCCCGTACCCACTCCGGCGGTGCTGAAGCTGTTTGAAATGCGCCAAGTGCCCATTTATTACAATAATATCGATCGCGAATTGGTAACTCCCACTGGAGCCGCGATCGCCACGACCCTGGCGACTCACTTTGGTTCACCTCCAACGATGACCCTGCACAAAGTGGGCTTGGGTGCCGGAACTCAGAATTTGTCAATAGCCAACGTGTTGCGGCTGTGGATAGGAGAGAAGAGTTTGGAGTCAGAGGATTTGAGTTCGGCGTTTAGGGTTGAAAACCAACCCGCTTCTCCACTCCACATCGCCCCCCCTACCCCACACTCTGAAACTGAAACTGAATCTGAAACCATTACCGTTTTAGAAACCCAAATTGACGATCTAAATCCTCAGGCGATCGCCTATGTGATGGAGCAACTGCTGGCGATGGGCGCGTTGGATGTGTTTACTCAAGCGATCACCATGAAAAAATCTCGCTTGGGAACCCTGCTGACGGTGATCTGTCGGGTTGGAGATGAGAATGCCTATGAGGGGCTGATTTTTCGGGAAACGACGACGTTGGGAATCCGGCGATCGCAGCAGCAGCGCCAAATCTTACCGCGAGAAATCCAATCTGTGCAAACAAACTACGGTCGGGTGCGGGTGAAGGTGGCTTGGGCGGAAGGGCGCGATCTCGCTCCTACCAACGCGCAGCCCGAATATGACGACTGTGCCAAAATCGCCCAGCAGGAAAACATTCCTTGGCGTGAAGTCCACCGAGCCACCTTAGAGAAGTGGCAGCAGCAGAATAGAGAAGTGGCAGCAGCAGAATAGAGGTTAGGTTTTTGCGGCTAAACCCGGAAGGATTCGTTGCCAGCTAATATTGCCATTTTCATCCGTTGTGACTGAAATTTTCTCGGTTTGGCTAACTTCAGTGGGCGGCTTAGGCTTGCTGGGCTTGCCTTTCACAGTTTTTGATGGGGGGACAGGCTTCATCACCTTATAAGCAACCTGACATTCAAACCCTTCACCGGGTTTGACAGCCCGATAAATGCCTCCACAAGTCACCGATGGGCGCGTGCTAATTTCGGTTGTCACGGCTTCTTGCATCAACGCTTCCAATTTTGGAATGTTAATTAGTCCTTTGGCATTGGGGACATCCCAGGCGATCGCGCCCTTAGCATCTTGCTGTTTTGCCGTAATGGTCAAGGTGTAACCGTTATCTATTTCACCGACGCAGTTAAAGGTTTTGCCCACTTCGGGCTTCACATTTCCAGGGCAGGTCACCTTTTTTAAGGAAGTGCCACCATTTTTAGTAATATCTTGCTGAATCGCATCCGAAACTTTGCGATTATCGATGGTGGTAGCACACCCTGCGATCGCGATTAAGCCAACCCCTAACCCAAGCCACGGTTTCAATCCTTGGAGTAAGTATTTTGAGGGTAACCTGGTGAACGAAAGAACCGTACTATTTTGAGTATCCCTAGGTTTAGACCAGATATCCATTAAAGCCCTGTATCCTATGTTCAGTTTTCAAAATGCTATCAGGTGTTGAGGCTTCCTTAGGTGATATCGCCAAATGTTTAATGCCAAAAGGGTACAGGAAAAACGTGAATCGTCCTTTATATCAACAATTGACGTGGTTCGGCAGCGTTCTAGGGGCAAGTTTTTGGATCAGTGCGATCGCTCTTTTGATGCGGGCACGCCCATCGCTCAAAGTTGTCAAAACCTGAGAAAACCCCGACGCTTCTAGCTATCTGGCGGTGTATGAAAGCGATACTGACTGGCGTGGGTTTCCCTGGAATGCTCAACCTTGTGCCTTCGGGTCATGTGCTGTTCATCCCCAAAGCAGGGTATGAAGGGGGGCGGTAACCGCGATCAGGGGTGCAGAGCCGTTGGGTGATTTGGCAAGGCATAAACATCTCGACCTCGACCCAAGGAATAGTTAAGCGAGTGAGATAGATCCTTACTACATAGGGTGACAAAGCTAACAAACGCAAGTAGGGCAATCCCCGCAGCAACCCCAAATAGCCCGCGATACCCGATCGCCTCTGCAAAATAGCCCATCACCGGACTCGCGATTGCCATACCACAGTCAAACCCAGCCAAACATAGCCCAAACACGCGACCGCGCTCATGCGGTTCCGAACGATCTGCTGTTAGCACCACGATCATGGGGATGAAAATGCCAGCGCCAGCGCCTTCTATAAAACCAGCCACAAGAAACTCAGAAGCGCTTTGGGCACGCCAGAGCAACAGCATTGAGATGGCATAAAGCAACAAGCTAATGGTAATAAAACGTCCCCGCCCGTGGCGATCGGATGCACGACCCGTTAGCAGCCTCACCCCAAAACTGGCGATCGCGGCAGCCGTGTAGAATAAACCTGCATTCAAATTCACGCCTGTTTCTCGAATATGCAGCGGCACAAACACCGCTAGAGTGCCGAACGCCATTCCAATCAATAGCAGCACAAAAGCAGGAATTCGCAGACGAGGATTCCACAAAAACTTCCAAAAAGGAATATCGTGGATTTTTTGGGAAGCCGCAGACGATGCCAGTTCAATGGGGGGCGCTTTAATTTGAGTCGCACATAGAATTCCGGCAAAGCCTAACCCCGCAGAAAACAAAAATAAGGGCGTGTAGCCTGCCCATACTTGCAAAAAACCGCCGATCGCAGGTCCCAGTGCCATACCGATTGGATTAACCAGAGTCATGTAACCCAGCACTTCGCCGCGATTTTGAGGGGGAGCGAGATCTGTCACTAATGCGCTGAAAGCGGTAGTGAATGCGGCGATGCTCAAACCATGAAAAGCGCGAATGACAAATAAAATGGGAATGGATTGGGTCATTATGTAGCCTAATGGCGCGATCGCCACTGCCACTAGACCAATCATTAGCACTTCAGTACGACTTTTTTGATCGGCTCTGCGCCCTAATGCAGGGCGAAAAATTAGCAGCCCAATGGCAAATGCGCCCATGACAACACCCACTTCGCGATCGCTGGCTCCCGCCCGTTTGATGTAAGGCGACAGAATTGGCAGCAGCGAAGCTAGGCTTGCCCAAAACAACAGCCCAGACGCAAACAAAAACACCAGATTTTGGCGCTGCTTGGGTTGAAGGGTTTGAAATACTTTCAATTGGATAACCTCTGCGATCGCTCATCTTAATGATGAAGATATTTAAAGTATTTGGCTATCCTCCAGTGGGGCAGAAAGCACTGCGATCGCGGGTAAATCAAGCAGAAGGAGCGATCGAAAGTCTATAACGTGCCACTACTCTGCAAAATCGCCATAACTTGCGTGTGCAGTTGCTCCAAGGGTTCGCGCTGTGCTGCCAGCCAGCCTTTCTCGGCTTGCCGTTCCACTTCAGTTTCTTGGCGATAGCGCTTTTGTTGTTCCAAAAATGCATCATAAATCTCTATCATGCGGTCTAGAGACTGTCATCCAATATTCACGCCACATCCCATAAAAAAGCGACAGATGACGATCACCTGCCGCTTGAAATGAGTTGAGTTTTCCAGGCTACGCGATCGCTCTTATACCATGGAATAAATGTGAGTCGCTTCTTCCTTCAGTAAAGCGGCTTTGTCAGTTTGTTCCCAGGGTAGGTCGAGATCCGTCCGCCCTAGGTGACCGTATGCCGCGATGTCCTGATAAAAGCGACCACCGCGCTCAGCCGGCAATTTACACAGATTGAAGGTTTGAATGATGCCCGCAGGACGAAGCTCGAAGTGTTTCTGCACCAGTTCCAATAGGCGATCGTCATCAATTTTGCCCGTGCCAAAGGTGTCGATCATGATGCTGACCGGGCGCGCCACCCCGATCGCATAACTCAGTTGAACTTCACATTTGTCTGCCAAACCAGCCGCCACAATATTCTTGGCAACATGACGACAAGCATAAGCAGCACTGCGATCCACCTTCGTGGGATCTTTGCCAGAAAATGCCCCCCCGCCATGGCGAGAATAGCCCCCGTAAGTATCCACAATGATTTTGCGACCGGTCAACCCTGCATCTCCTTGAGGACCACCAATCACAAATTTTCCAGTAGGATTCACCAAAAAACGAGTCTTATCATCCGGCTTAACGGCAATATCTGCAAACACAGGCTGAACAACCGACTCCCACAGATCGGCTTTAATTTTTGCCTGAATCGCTTCGTTATTGGTAATACTACCGATTTCTGAAGCGTGCTGCGTAGAAACCAAAATGGTATCAATGCCAACGGGGCGATTATCCTCATAAGCGACAGTGACCTGAGTTTTGCCATCAGGACGTAAGTAAGAAAGTTGTCCTGTCTTACGCACAGCCGCTAATTTCCGAGAAATACGGTGTGCTAAAGAAATCGGCATGGGCATCAACTCAGGCGTTTCATTACAAGCAAACCCAAACATAATGCCCTGATCGCCAGCCCCAATGCCATCCAGTTCATCACTCGATAACTCGCGTGCTTCTTGAGCCGTGTTGACCCCTTGAGCAATATCGGGGGACTGGTCGTCTAACGCGACCAAAACAGAACAGCTATTAGCACAGAAGCCATTATCAACGCCGTTATAGCCAATTTCAGCGATTTTTTGGCGAGTGATATCGATGTAGTTCACTTTTGCCTTGGAGGTGATCTCACCTGTAATCAAGACTAATCCAGTATTAACCACAACTTCCGCAGCAACTCTGCTCATCGGATCTTGGGCTAACAAGGCATCTAAGATAGTGTCTGAAATTTGGTCACAAATCTTGTCAGGATGACCTTCAGTAACCGATTCCGACGTAAAAAGATAACGACGAGCCAAGGACAACTCCTCTCTTCACACTAGAGTTAATAAACAAAATTAAGTCTTAAAAAAGCTTGCTAAAGATTCACTAGTCAATCAGGCTTTGTACCTAGTTCATCCGCAAATATACAAAATGATGAGACTTCAGCGAATCATAGCATTTGTGGGGACTTGGATGAAGCGAAGGTTAAAATTTGGGGGAAAATTCTAATAGGGAGAACTTAATAAGTCTGCTCAGAGGATGTTAAGTTGTAACCACTTGAATTGCTGCGAAGGCTTGTGCTAGAGCATCTGCTTGTTTGAGAGATACGGGATCAATGGGTTCCCACATCACCCCAATACAGCCAGCAGCGTTTGCCTCACAAGCCATTGCCATATCAGCGGCAGAATCTCCAATGACGATCGCGCGTTCCGGTACTACGTTCAGAGCAGTACAAGCTTGTCTCAGCAGTGCTGGGTTCGGTTTACATAAGCGAGTATCGGTTCCCATGGCGAGTTGAACAAAGGCGTTTAGCTCATATTTGTCCACAAAATCTTGCACGTTAGCAGTGGTATCTGAAGATAAAATGCCAATTTTAAGATTTGCTTGGGCGATCGCCTGCATGAATTCCTTCGCCCCCGGATAAAGCGGCGTGCTGTCTGCTTTACGTCGAAACACTTGATCGGCTTCTGTAAAAGCAGATCGAGCGATACTCAGCGCCTCTAGCCAATCCCGCCCTGTTTCAGCCACATAGGCTGCTGCTGCAATTTCGTTTTCCAACCGAGTTCCGACTGACATTAACCCAGCCGGATTCAGGCGATCGCGTTCTACACCAAATGCCATCAGCAGCGGTTCTTGAACTCCAGGAATTTGAGCATCAATCAAGCGAGCGCGTTTTTGAGCTAGATTCCGCAAAAAAATGTGAGAATTTGCCAACGTCCCATCTTTGTCAAAGATCACGGCTTCAATGTTCTCAAAACACACAGTTCCACACTGAATTAAGACCATAAATCTCTCGCTAGCCAACACTACAAAAAAAAGAAGAGGAAAAATACCTCTTCTTAATAAATAAATTAATGCAGTTTTGAACAAAGACAAAACTACTCTTCAACAGCCGCCGAAACCGTTTCGACTTCTATCGTTCCATCAAGAATTTCTTCTTTCATCGCTGAAGGAACCTCTTCCTCTATTGCCCCCGATGTTTCTGCTTCAACCGACAAAGGGAGGACTTCCTGCACTTCATCAGAAACTTCAGCTTCCTCCACCGCACTAGGAATTTCAGCTTCCTCCATCGCACTAGGAATCTCTTCCTCTTCAGCCTGGGAAATCTCTTCAGTTAAAATTCCCTGCTGCTTTGCCAAGATTTGCTCACGATACTTTACCGCCATCTCCTCAGCCTTGTCATAGACTACCTGAGGATTTTTCACCATATCTCCTGGCTCTGGCTCAAGCTGCTTGGTGGAAAGAGAAATTCTCCCGCGATCGGCATCCAGATCAATAATCATGACCTTCAGTTCATCATTCACATTGAAAACGCTGTGGGGCGTATCAATATGATCATGGGAAATTTCTGAAATATGCAGCAATCCGCTGACACCGCCAATATCAATAAACGCACCATATGGCTTGATTCCGCGCACGGTTCCAATCACCACTTCGCCCACTTCAAGCTTATTCATCTTACGCTCAACCAGCGCACGACGATGGCTTAACACAAGGCGATTGCGCTCTTCGTCTACTTCCAGAAACTTGAGAGGCAACTCTTCGCCAACGAGTTCTTCCTTAGGTTTACGAGTGCTGATGTGAGAACCGGGGATAAAGCCCCGCAAGCCTTCAATTCTAACTAGGGCACCACCTCGGTTTGTTGCAAAAACCAAAGAACGAACTGTAGCATCCTCTGTCTGAAGTTGACGAACTCGTTCCCACGCGCGCATATACTCAATGCGACGAATAGAAAGCGTGAGTTGACCATCTTCGTTTTCGTCCGCAAGGATGTAAAACTCGCGAGTTTCATTAGACTGCAACACTTCCTCAGGAGTATCAATTCTATTGATTGACATCTCTTGGATCGGAATGTAAGCAGCCGTTTTTGCGCCAATGTCGATCAGAGCGCCTCTTGGCTCTAGACTAAATACCGTCCCTGCAACTACGTCACCGGGGTTGAAGTGATAGTCATAATCGTCTAGCTTTGAAGCGAAATCTTCGTAAGTGAAGCCAATGTCTAGCGTTAGTGTGTCCTGATTGACCATGCGAATCGTTTCCTGGTAGTTATCTCCGTGTAAAGGGTGCCTCCTTGATGGGTAAGCACGCCATAACGGGTTACCACATCTGGAAATCTTCTATCCACAGCGTAGAAGATTTAAACGCTCAGATCGATTTAGGCTCAGAAGAACTATCATACCTTAACCGATCGCCCTATGCACACTGCCGAAAAAATAGATTGAATCTTTTTTCCAAAGGCTATCGCTTTTCAAGTGGTTGAAACGCTATGAACAGAATTACCATCGGGTTCAGTCAGATCCTGGGAGGCGGTCTGATTCGTGTCCTCTACAGGTCTAATTTTCGTTTGGGCTTTAGGATGATTGCTTTGCAAGTGAGCGAGAGTGTCTACGAAGTCACGGATGCCTTGAAATTGTCGATATACCGACGCGAAGCGAATATAAGCTACTTCGCTTAGGGCTTTTAGGCTATCTAAAACGAGTTCGCCAATTTCGCTGCTAGGAACTTCGCGAATCAGGCGTTGCTGTAGATCGGACTCGATTTCATCTACGATGTTTTCCATTTGGGGAGAGGAAACTCCTGTTTTTTCGCAGGCACGAACAACTCCCTTCAAAAGTTTATATCGATCAAAGGATTGGCGATCGCCATTCCGCTTAATCACCGTAACAGGGACAAATTCAATCCGCTCGTAGGTCGTAAAACGACGAAAACATTTCAAACATTCGCGTCGCCGCCGAACACTCTGCCCCGCTTCTGCGGAACGCGATTCAAGAACACGATTGTCACCGTGCTGACAAAAAGGACATCGCATGGTGATGAAGCACTCCAAGCGAAATGAACAGAAGAAAGCTCTCTTAAACTAAAGCCTTTAAAAATACTTGGCGAAGTAAATTTATCATGCCGCCTTAATTCAGCTTAAAAAGCTCTTACACTTTAGGTAGATTTGTGAGCTAACCCAAAATGATTATGCCCGATTTACTTTAGTTCTATTAATATTTTTTTTGCATCCCGTTTGAAAAAGTCAATGAACTAATCGGGGCTGCGTTACAAAATGCTTTGAGAAGGGCAATCTAAAAAAGCACGGTTCATCCTAGTGCATCTGTATAAGTTACGTTTCGTAATTTTGATAGGTTACTTCTACAGTCATCGGATGGCTCCGAACGCTGTACTAATAACTTTGACTGAGGCTTGTAGATGCCATAGTGGTATACAGGATTAAGATGGTAGGGGTGTAATCTCGGTGCTGAAACAGTTGGAAGACAAATTACTTAGCCTTTTGCTTTGGAAGACTTCTTGTTTGACCAAAGGATTTTTGATCCAACTGCCCTTGTAGCAGGAGAGCGGTTCATGAAAGCCCAGCCGAATAACAAGCTAAAAATTCTGGTGGTGGATGACGAACCAGACAATTTAGATTTGCTTTATCGCACGTTCTATCGAGAATTCAAAGTGTTGCGTGCGGAGAATGGACCCGCCGCGCTAGAAATTTTGGCGAATGAGGGCGATGTTGCGGTGATCATTTCTGATCAGCGAATGCCTCATATGAGCGGGACTGAGTTTCTCAGCTTGACGGCTACGCAATATCCCGACATTATCCGAATTATTCTGACAGGCTATACCGATGTAGGAGACCTGGTAGAAGCCATTAATTCTGGCAAGGTATTTAAGTATGTGACGAAGCCTTGGGATGATGAGGAACTGAAGGTCGTCGTGCGGCAGGCAGTAGACACCCACACGGTGCTTAAAACTCGCACCCGAGAGTTGCGGCGATCGCTGCGACAAGAATCATTGCTCAACGCAGTCACCAGCACCATTCGCAGCGCCCTGAGCTATCGGCAAATTCTGCAAACGATGGGTCAAACCATTGGTCATATTTTTGAAGCGAGCTACTGTTTGGTGTCTCCTTTTCAAGATGGACGCTTTGATGAGGATAATTTCGTCTATGTCAGTGCCTATGAAGAGCATGAAGCGGAATCAAAATCTTTAGTTTCGCCGCCTTCTTCCATGGGGCAGGATGCCAATGGGCGATCGACTCCATTGCGTGATGCTCTTTTTCAAACGATTTGGGTCACACAAGACATTCAAATCATTCAAGATGCTGGAACGGACGATCGCATCCAAATCGATGCAACGCAAACTCAACAACTGCGCCAGGCTTATCACGAAGTCAACATCCAATCCAGCTTGATTGTGCCGTTGCGGTATCAACAAGAATTAATTGCAATTTTAGCGCTGCATCAATGTGGACACCCGCGCCTCTGGCAAGATGACGAAGTACAGCTTTTGACGATGGTGGCTGATCAAGCAGCGTTGGCGCTAGCCCAAGCCCGTGCTTACGAGCAACTGCAAGCTTTGGCAAAACGGGAAGCGCTAATTAACACCATTACTACTGCAATCCGTTCTAGTCTCGATCCTCAAGATATTTTTGCTGCCATTACCCAACAGCTTGGTCATGTGCTTCGTGCTGATGGCTGCGCCTTATCCCTATGGACAGAGGCAGATGAATATGTCCAGTGTGTGGGCTTGCATGATGCGGCTGACCCAGGGCACTCCCTCTCTCAAAAAGAAACGTTTGCCACGGATCAAGCGCCTTCCAAAGCAGTGAGTTCAGCTTTTCAGGCGCAGCCCAATCATTTGCCGGATGGGGAAGAGGATGCCCGTCCTTTGCCAAAATCGATGGTGCCTATCGATCGCAACCCGGTGTTAAGGCAACTGATGTTAACGAACCAGCCGGTAGTGCTGAATGATCTCAGGCTCTATCCTGAAATGCAGGTGGAGGAGCAAACCTTCCGCAACCCAACGCGGGCGCTGCTGGTAGTGCCGTTGTTGTCGGATGGCAAGATTATTGGCAGCATTTCCCTGCGGCAAAATCACCAGCCCCGGCGCTGGAGTATATCAGAAATTGAATTGACGCAGGCAGTGGCAGCCCAAGCCGCGATCGCAGTGCAACAGGCGCGTTTGTATCAAAAAACGCGGCAACAGGCAGAGCAGCTTTTGGCGCTCGATCGCCAAAAGACTGAGTTTTTTCAAAATATTTCTCATGAATTTCGCACTCCTTTAACGTTAACAATCGGTCCGTTAGAAGGAGCCGTTGCCAAAGAGCAAGGGCTTTCCTATGACCAATCAGTTATTGCGCTACGAAACTCGCGTCGATTGTTGCGATTGGTCAACCAGCTTTTAGATTTGCAGCGATTAGATGCCAAACGGATGCAGCCGAGCTTTCGCCCTGTCGATTTGGTGGAATTTGTTAGCCAAACGGTTGATTCTTTTCGTGCCTATTGCGATCGCAAGGGCATTGCTCTCATCACCCATCTTCAACCCTGCCCAGAGGTTTATCTAGACCTAGAAAAATTTGACAAGGTGCTTTATAACCTTTTGTCAAACGCGATGAAATTCACGCCCACGAGTGGTTCTATCACCATTCTGCTGAAAACGGCTGGCGATCACTGCTCCCTGCAAGTAATCGATACCGGCATTGGCATCCGTCCCGACCAAATTCCTCACCTGTTTGAGCGGTTTCGGCAGGCAGAGGGTTCTGCTAACCGTAGCCACGAAGGCAGCGGTTTAGGCTTGGCTCTCGTTAAAGAACTGGTTGAACTTCACGGAGGGCAAATTTCGGTAGACTCGACCTATGGTGAAGGAACGACCTTCACCGTATGGATTCAAACTGGAGTTGCCCATCTGCCGCCTCAACAAGTGATTGATGTGCAAACAGAGTTGCAACCTAATCGTGCGGCTGTCGAGCTGGCAGATATCGATGGAACCCAGGATGCTGAAGCAGCCTCTTTAGATCTGGCTGGTCTTTCTCTGCCATTAATTCAAATCGCTGCCAGTGGCGTTGAGATCAATCCTGGAGATGGGCGGGTATTGGTAGTAGACGACAACCCCGATGTCCGAACTTACGTCTCCAGTATTTTGCAAGAACAGGGCTATCAGGTTCAAACCGCCCGTAATGGGGCAGAAGGCTATAAAAAGGCTCAGACCTATGGACCGCATTTGATTGTGACAGACTTAATGATGCCTCAGGTTTCTGGCTTAGATTTAATCCGAATGATTCGTCAAGATAACGCTCTGAAAGGAGTTCCCATAATTCTTTTGACTGCCAAGGTGGACGAAGACACTCGCATTGAAGGAACAGAGCAGGGGGCTGATGCCTATTTATCCAAGCCGTTTAACGATCGCGAATTGTTAGCAGAAGTGCGAAATTTACTGGCACTCAAGGCAAATGAGCGGCGTGTGGCGGAGCTAAATCAATATCTGACGGAATCGGTTTTGAAGCGGTTTTTGCCCGCCTCAATGGTCGATCGCGCGGCTCAGGGTGAACTGGTGTTAGATCTCCGCCCAGAACCTCGTTTGGTGACAGTGCTGTTCAGTGATATTGTCGGTTTTACCCAGCTTTCAAATACGCTGCGATCGCGCCGGGTTGCTGAGTTGTTGAACGAATATCTGGCAGAAATGACCCATGTGATTTTTAACAATGGTGGCACCATCGACAAGTTCATGGGCGATGCCATTCTGGTGCTGTTTGGCGCACCCGAAGAACTATCTCCCAATGAACAAGTGCGTCGTGCGATCGCGGCGGCTCGTGAGATGCGGCGATCGCTGCAAACCTTAAATCAACGGTGGCAAGAACAGGGAATTAACCAAGTGCAATTTCGCTGTGGTATTCACCAAGGCACGGCAGTTGTGGGAATGTTTGGTTCTTCTGAGCGATCAGATTACACCGCGATCGGTCCTAGCGTTAACATTGCTGCACGGATTCAAGAAGTTGCCGACCCAGACTGCATCCTTGTCTCTGCTGCGGTTGCAGACTATCTAGAAGAGGACGAAATCGTTAAATTTAGCCCGTTAGAGCTAAAGGGAATTGATGAAACGGTGCTAACCTTTGTCGTCACGCCCGAACCGAGAGGCGAGTAGACACGGAATATAAATCGCTTAAATATTGGGTTGCATCCATGAAACGTATGATTGCTGTGCCTCCTGCCATTTTGCTTGACCCGTTGTTGCAGGGTTGGCTACTGGAAGATATTGGTCGGGGCGATCGCTCGACGGCTACTCTTTTTGAAGGTGATCCTCCGATGGGTCATGCCCAATGGATTGTGAAAGAAGCGGGCATTATTGCCGGATTGCCCATTGCCAGACGAGTGTTTCAATTACTCAATGATCAAGTTTCCTTTGAACCCAGTGTCCCCGAAGGAGAACGCTGTGAGTGCGGTCAAGCGATCGCCCAACTATCGGGTTCAATGGATGCCTTACTCACCGGTGAGCGGGTCGCGTTGAATCTCGCGATGCGATTGAGTGGAATTGCCACGATGACTCGCCAGTATGTGAATCAAATTGCCGATTTGCCCACCCAGCTAGTCGATACGCGCAAAACCACGCCAGGGCTGCGGGTGTTGGAAAAATATGCCACGCAAGCCGGGGGAGCTGTAAACCATCGTATGGGGCTAGATGATGGGGTGATGCTGAAAGATAACCACATTGCGGCAGTTGGCGGGATTGCCACCGCGATCGCCCGCATCCGAGGACAGGTGCCCTACCCGCTGACAATTGAAGTGGAAACAGAACAGCTAGAGCAAGTTGAGGAAGCGATCGAGCAGGGTGCAGACATTATCATGCTAGACAATATGCCCTTAGATCGAATGCAGCAGGCAGTTGCCATGATTCGCCAAGCCAATCCGCGCATCAAAATTGAAGCGTCTGGCAATATCACGCTAGATACGATCCGCGCGGTGGCTCAAACCGGAGTGGACTATATTTCTAGCAGTGCCCCCATTACCCGCTCCACTTGGTTAGATATCAGCATGAAAATGCAATAGCTGAGACAGGAGATTTTGAATCCGCGATCGCCAAAACAAGGCAAAATAGATTTTCTGCCCGTTTTTGTTGGTTTGTAACGATAGAAGTCGGGCAATCGATTGCGGCTCGAAATTAGGACGTTGATAGTTTTATGATTCTTACGATCGCCGAGTTAGAAAAGCGCCTAGGACAAGCACTCAGCAATGCTTTCGGCAGGGAATATGCCACCGTTAATCCAATTTTGGAACCCGCCAGCAATCCCAAGTTTGGCGACTACCAGGCGAATGTGGCAATGTCTTTGGCGAAACCGTTGGGTCAAGCACCACGGGCGATCGCCGAACAAATTGTCCAGCATTTAGACGTAAGCGATCTCTGTGAACTGCCGACCGTTGCGGGTCCTGGCTTTATTAATCTCAGGCTAAAAACAGAATACTTAGAAACACAGTTAAGCACTATGCTGGCGGATACTCGCTTGGGCGTGGAGCGGGTGGCAAAACCGCAGCGGGTGATTGTCGATTTTTCTAGCCCCAATATAGCCAAGGAAATGCACGTGGGGCACCTGCGATCGACCATCATTGGAGATGCGATCGCCCGCGTTTTAGAATTTCAGGGGCATGATGTCCTGCGGCTCAATCATGTCGGCGATTGGGGCACTCAATTTGGGATGTTGATCACTTATTTGCGAGAAGCGGCACCCGAAGCTTTAATTACGGCTGACGCGATCGATCTGGGTGATTTAGTCGCCTTCTACAAAAAAGCAAAACAGCGGTTCGATGAAGATGAAGCCTTTCGCGACACCGCCCGACAAGAAGTAGTGCGGCTGCAATCGGGCGCAGAAGACACGCTGAAAGCATGGAAATTGCTCTGCGATCAGTCTCGCCGCGAATTTCAAATCATCTACGACTTGCTCGATGTCACTGTGACCGAGCGGGGGGAATCATTTTATAACTCACTGTTGGCAGAAGTAGCGACGGATTTAACCAAACTCGGCTTGCTGGTTACGGATCAAGGCGCAAAATGCGTCTTTTTAGCAGGCTTTTCCAACAAGGAAGGAGAACCCATGCCGCTAATTGTGCAAAAGTCGGATGGCGGATATAACTATGCCACAACCGATTTAGCCGCTATTCGTTACCGCATCCAACACGATCAAGCAGAGCGGATTCTCTACTTAACTGACATTGGGCAATCCAACCATTTTGCCCAAGTGTTTCAAGTGGCGCGACGAGCCGGATGGCTACCCGATACGGTGGAAGTGGAGCACGTGCCGTTTGGGTTGGTGCTGGGAGAAGATGGCAAAAAACTGAAGACGCGATCGGGCGAAACAGTAAGGCTGAGGGAGTTGCTCGATGAAGCCGTGAACCGCGCTCGAACCGATTTGGAAACTCGCATTCAGGCAGAAGAGCGCCACGAATCGGAGGGCTTTATCGCCCATGTTTCCCAAGTGGTGGGGATCGGCGCAGTCAAATATGCTGACTTGAGCCAAAACCGCACGGGCAATTACATTTTCAGTTTTGACAAAATGCTGGCGCTCAACGGCAACACAGCCCCCTATATGCTCTATGCCTATGTCCGCATCCAAGGCATCACTCGCAAAGGGCAAATTGATTTTGAGCAGCTAGGAAGCGATCGCAAGGTTCAGCTACAGGACGAAACCGAGTTTGCCTTAGCAAAGCATTTGCTTCAGCTTGATGAAATTATTGCTCAGGTGGGTCAAGAGTTATTTCCAAATCGGCTGTGCCAATATTTGTTTGAACTCAGCCAAAAATTTAATCAGTTTTACGATCGCTGCCCCGTTTTGCAAGCCGAAGAACCGCTCCGCACGTCTCGCTTAGCGCTCTGTAATCTCACCGCTAACACTCTAAAACTAGGACTCTCGCTCTTGGGCATTCCTGTTTTGGAAAGAATGTAGCCCCCAAAAAACTAAAGAGATAAAGTTCTATAAGAACTCAATCTCTTTAAAAGTTAAAACCTTCTTAAATTAGGTGAGCAATTTACTTACCAATCCGGGGAGGTTCCCGAAATGCGATCGCAAAAAACAAAACCCCAATTGCTAAAGTCAAAACCAGAATATACGCAACCGCTTCCATAATCTAATCTCCCAAAATTAGCTCGATTACACTCTATCTGAAAAAAGGGAATGGCGACTTAGGTCTGTAAATCTGCCATTCCCTTTTTATTAAAAAACTTGTCTAGATCGCTTCTTTCCGACGGGTGGATTTATCACCCAATTTCTGATAGAAGCCCCACTCGACCTGTTCTTCAGATAGTTCTGGATCGATCCCAGCAAACACATCCCGGAACAGTGTGCGGGTGCCATGCCAGATATGACCAAAGAAGAATAGCAGCGCAAAAACCGCGTGTCCAAAGGTAAACCAACCTCTAGGACTGGTGCGGAATACACCATCTGAGTTCAATGTTTCGCGATCGAAATCAAACGATTCTCCCAACTGAGCCGCACGAGCATACTTCTTCACATCTGAGGGATCAGAGAAAGTTTGCCCATTCAACCGACCACCGTAAAAGTTAACCTCTACACCTGCTTGCTCAAAGCTATATCGCGATTCTGCACGGCGGAAAGGAATGTCCGCACGCACTACACCATCTTTGTCAGTTAAAACAATGGGGAAGTTTTCAAAGAAGTTAGGCAAACGACGAACATTTAATTCGCGTCCTTCTCGATCAGTGAAGACCCCGTGCCCTAACCAACTCTGAGCAATCCCATCACCCTTGTCCATTGCGCCTGTTCTAAACAGACCGCCTTTTGCAGGGCTGTTGCCTACATAATCGTAGAAAGCTAGCTTTTCAGGAATAGCTGACCACGCCTCCGCCACGGTGACACCCTCTGCCAAATCTGCTTGAACTCGTTTCTCAATCTCTTGCTTAAAGTATCCCCCGTCCCACTGGTAACGGGTTGGTCCAAACAATTCGATGGGAGTGGCTGCATTGCCGTACCACATTGTGCCTGCAACGATAAAAGCTGCAAAAAATACAGCAGCAATACTACTGGACAAAACGGTTTCAATATTCCCCATCCGTAAAGCCTTATAAAGACGCTCAGGAGGACGAACACTTAGATGGAATAACCCAGCAATCACCCCTACAACCCCTGCGGCGATATGGTGCGCAACAATGCCACCTGGATTAAACGGGTTAAAGCCTGATGGTCCCCATTCGGGCGCAACTGGCTGCACGCTGCCGGTCAACCCGTAAGCATCTGAAACCCACATCCCAGGACCAAAGAGACCTGTTAGATGAAAAGCCCCAAATCCAAAACAAAGCAACCCTGACAGCAGCAGGTGAATGCCAAACATCTTAGGTAGATCTAAAGCAGGTTCTCCTGTTCTAGCGTCTCTAAAAAGTTCCAAATCCCAATAAACCCAGTGCCAGCAGGCAGCTAGGAATAGCAAACCCGAAAGAACGATGTGGGCAGCGGCTACACCTTCAAACGACCAAAATCCTGGGTCAACGCCAGATTCGCCAGTAATGCTCCAACCGCCCCAAGAACCTGTAACACCTAGGCGAGTCATAAAAGGCAGTACAAACATTCCCTGCCGCCACATTGGGTTGAGAACGGGATCACTGGGATCAAAAATAGCAAGTTCATAAAGTGCCATTGAGCCTGCCCACCCTGCTACTAAGGCAGTATGCATTAGGTGAGCAGCAATCAGCCGTCCTGGATCATTGATTAGGACAGTATGTACACGGTACCAGGGTAACCCCATTGATTACGCTTCTCCTTATTAGTGGTTAGATTTATTCCGCTTGATGTCTCTCTCTGCATTTTATTAAAGTGTTGCCCCTTCGGTAAATCTATTAGGACAGTCTTTAATTTAAAAAACATCCTTACAAGTGCTTCACTTGACAGTTTATCCAATACATAGCCCTAAAAAGGCATTTGTAAAAATGAAAAGGTATAACGAAGTGTAAACTAGTATTTAAGGCTATTGCAAGCAACCTAACGCTTCGTAACGGTACCGAGAGCGTTAGGTTTAGAGGCTTTGATTTTCCTGAGGGTGAAATGTTCCTGTTTTGTCTAGAATTGTGACTCTAGCAGCCGTTTGCCAGGACAGCCAGGTTGTTTTATTGGAATGGATACTGATTTTTACTATCAGCTAGCGGCTTAAAGATATTACAGTTAGGTGAACTGATGACTATCAAGTTTGTAAAAGAAAATCGAGAAATCGTTGTAGCGGATGGCGCAAACTTACGGTTTAAAGCCCTTGAAAACAGCATTGACTTGTATACCTTTACTGGCAAGATGATGAACTGTGGGGGTTATGGACAATGTGGTACTTGCGTTGTAGAGATTTTAGAAGGAATGGAGAATCTTTCGCCTAGAACAGAGGTGGAAAGTAGAAAGCTTCGTAAGAAGCCAGAAAGTTATCGTCTTGCTTGTCAAGTTAGCGTTTCTGGCTCTGTGACGGTTAAGACTAAGCCCTAGTTTTGAAGTTCTATAAAAAAGGCTTTGCAAGCTTTCGAGCTAGTGTGATTGTATGTGCCATTGTTTAATCATGACCGTTGGCAATGGTATTCTGGTAAAAATCGACGATCGCGAGAATTTAGGAGGATTAAGCTGATGCAGGTCAATGACCTTGGGTTTATAGCAACGATCTTGTTTGTCCTGGTTCCTACTGTTTTTCTACTAATTTTGTACATTCAGACGACCAGCAACGAGGGCGAGTAAAAACTACAGGTTAGCAATCAGCATCTTGCTGCTAACTTAAGTTGTCACTTGTTTTCGGTATGCTTCTACTCCAGAAGACGCTTCTGGCAGGTTTTGCAGTTTCTAGTTAAACCGCTTGACTCAGTTAGAGGGAGAAGATTTTGAGGAATCCAAATCTATTTTTGCCACCGTTTCTAGGTCCATTTTTTCCATGATTGATTGGAGCTTCATGCGGTAGATATAGGGCCAACCTCCTTTGGTTTCTATATCTCTTAAGAGCTTATATAGAGATTGCCGATTATCAGGAAGAGATTGTTGAAATAATTCATCTCGTATTTCTTGATGAACTTGTTCTAGTAATCTTAGGATTGCCAAAACAGAAAGGCTGTCGCCCTGATAATCTTGAGCGATCGCCCAAGTGATGTTTCTAATAGACTGAAGACCCTCTTCGAGATTAACCTTAGGGGTTTCGTGACTGCTCATAGATTGGACTCGCAACTGGCTTTGTAAGTAGTTAATTTTCCCTAAATGAATCCAAAGATTCATAACCTTCGATAGAGTACCTTAGTTGTCTCCAATTAAAACCAAGCCGACCCTATGCTACGGCTGAAAAAGAGAGTTAATCTGCCCGGTACAATTTGTAACTAGTATAGGTTGACTGGTTTGAAAACAGGTTAACTTGTTCATTGCTCTCAACTTTCTGCTGCTAAGGCAGGCTTTTTTCACAGACTTTTTGAGATTAAAATATTTTTCTCAAAGTTATTGGTTAGTTATCTGCTCGGTGAACAGACTCTCTTTTGAGAAAAGTCAAAGAGAATTCTACAAATTAGATTAACGTTATTGAGGTTGTTCATGAGGTATCGTGCGCTGATTGCCACTCTGGTGGCACTTTGTTTTAGTGTTTTAACTGCTTGTACAGATAGCCCTGCTTCAAGCAAGGAATCGTTAACATATGATGAAATTAGAGGCACCGGACTGGCAAACTCTTGCCCCCAAATAGGTGAAACTAGTCGAGGGTCAATTCCTTTAGAAGGCGATAAATCCTACTCCTTAACAAGTTTATGCCTACAGCCAACTACTTTTTTTGTAAAAGAAGAAAGCATTAACAAGCGTCAGGCTGCCGAATTTGTTTCCACTAAATTGATGACTCGATACACCTCGTCAATTGATTCAGTGCAAGGAAAACTGAAGATGAATTCAGATGGAAGCATAACCTTTGTTGAAGAGGATGGAATTGACTTTCAGGCGGTTACGGTTCAACTTCCTGGGGGCGAACGAGTTCCCTTCTTGTTTACGATTAAAGAACTGGTTGCGACTACTCAGCCGGGCTTGTCAGCGATCAGTGCATCTACCGACTTTGAAGGTGAATTCAAAGTTCCGTCTTACCGCACATCTAACTTTCTAGACCCGAAAGGTCGTGGTTTGACCTCTGGATATGACAATGCTGTAGCGCTTCCGGCTCAAGCAGATAGCGAGGAGCTAGCGAAGGAGAACGTCAAGCGTTTTCAACTCGATAAGGGCAAGATTTCACTTCAAGTGACTAAGGTTGATGGGGTAACGGGTGAAGTCGCTGGCAATTTTGAAAGCATTCAACCCTCGGAGACGGATATGGGTTCTCATGCAGCCAAGGATGTCAAAATCCGCGGGGTGTTTTATGCGCGAGTCGAATCTACCACCTGATTCAGTCAGGCTCTAGCGGTTTGGCTAAATTGTTTTACTTTTATCAGGGACGCTAGTTCTCATCAGGCGAATCTTAAACATGGGAAGAACTAAATCTCTCCATGTTTAAGATTTTTTGTATCGGCTTTAGCCCCAGAGAAATTGAGATCCTTCGGTTTATTATCTCTTAATGCCTCGGATTGTTCGTGCAGCCTATTTCCCAAAGTAGCGCTCTAAAAAATGCTTTCTGAAAAAAATCAGAAGAATTTTTTCCGTACAAATGCTATTGCCAGAAAGCTGTCTCAGCAAATAAGTTTAATATGCACGCATACAGAACTGTTTTAAGTAGTGATTTGAGCTTGAAGTCACTATTCAATGGCTCAAACCATTGACTGAAAACCTTTTAGAATGTTTAGAAGTATAGCCTGTCAGCAAATTAAGCTGTCTTTTGTCAAGCTTCTACTCTCATAAAAAGTAAGTCAGTCTGCTTATCGGAGTTCCAGATTTAATGCTCTACCACTGAAACTCGTCATGACTCCGATCTCCAATTATGAATTAAAGAGTGAAAGCTTACAGCTTTTGCGCGATTATCAAAAGGTTCCTTCTCCTCAACTTAGAAATCGTTTGGTAGAAATCAATTTTGGGTTAGTTAGAAGAGAAGCCCATCATTGGATTAACCAATGCACTGAAAGCTATGAAGACCTGCTTCAAGTAGGCAGTATTGGTTTAATTCGAGCGATTGAGCGGTTTAATATTTCTAAGGGGCACGCCTTTAGCTCTTTTGCTATTCCCTATATCAGGGGCGAAATTCAGCATTATTTACGAGACAAAAGCCCCTCTGTTCGTATTCCACGTCGATGGCTTGCACTTCAAAGACAAGCGGTGTGGGTCTCACGAGAGTTACAAGTAACGCTAAATCGTCATCCTAATGATTTTGAAATCTCTGAAGCGCTGAAAATTTCTACAGTAGAATGGCAAGAGATCAAATTAGCGTGCCAAAATCGCTCTGTTCTCAGCTTGGATGCGCCAATAGGCGATGAGGAAAACGGTAATGCTTCCTTGGGAGAGCTTGTTCCCGATACGCAGTATCGCAGTTTTCAACTTGCTCAAGAAGATCAAATTCGCTTGCAACAGTCATTAGCGCATCTAGAAAAGCGCACTCGTCAAATTTTAGAGTTTGTTTTTCTACACGATCTGACCCAGAAGGAAACCGCAGAACGGTTGGGGATCAGTGCGGTAACCGTATCTCGTAGGGTGAAGAAAGGATTGGAAGTTTTACAGCGATTGATGAATGGAGTAGAGGAATAGCTTCAAAGATTGTTGAACTACTTTCAATCAGCGCAGATGATCCAGTTCGATACTACTCATCCATAACCCCATCAACTTTAGCTCCTTCTACGCACTCTCCCGACGGGTACACCATAGGGTTATGATTTCTTTGACATCAACTCCAGCGAATTCACCTCAAAGGAGTTTGAAGAGAGGTGAAAGTACTACTTCATATAAGTTTCAAGGAACCCAGACTTGATGAGTTTAGGAGTTGGGGCAGTCTCAAGCTATTCACGTCTAGGAATCTATAGAATGGGTCGTCTCAGATCGATACAACTCGCGATCTCCGTTCCTCTCACACACTGCGGCTAAGAGAGAAAGGGCAACCATGGGAGCAGTGACAGCGCGCAGGATGCGGGAGCCGAGGGAAACAGGCTGATAGCCAGCAGCGATCGCTTGTTCAACTTCAGAGTCTGTCCAGCCGCCTTCACAGCCGATCGCAAGGGTAAGGCAAGGGGTAAGGGGTAAGGGGCGAAGGGGTGGCGAAAGCAGGCAGTTTAGCAGGTGGGGAACGGTGCGGCGAGTGACGCAGAGATAGTTAGGGTCAGAGGTTATGAGATGAGTGAGAGATTGGGTGAAGGAGATTGGATCTTGAAGGGTGGGAACGTATTGGCGTTCAGATTGCTCGGCGGCTTCCTGAGCAATGCGTCGCCAGCGATCGCATTTTTGGGAACTCGGATTCAGTAAAGTGCGATCGCTCAGCACAGGCACAATGCTGGCTACGCCGAGTTCAGTCGCCTGTCGCACTACTTCATCAAAGCCGTTTCCTTTGGGCAAAGCCATTACTAACGTGGCGCGAACAGATAATTCGGTATGGGTTTGCACAGGCTCGACAATTTCTGCCTGAAGTTGATCGTCTAGGATGATCAAGTTTGCCAGCCAAGACTGCCCCTGTCCATTCATGGCAATAAAGCGATCGCCTGCCTGCAACCGTAGCACTCGTCCTAAATAGTGCTGCTGGTCTTGGGTTAGGGCGATCGCTTTCAGGCAAATTTGGCAGGAATCAATCACAACCCGCTGTAACACTAGCCCAAACTCTTGAGATATTCCTCGATCGCAGTGGTTGCCAATTGGCTAATGGGCTTCCCTTCACGAAATGCCACTTCTTGAAGACGGCTGTGAACCTCTGGGGGAACGCTGACTCGATGGCGCTTTTTGTCCGTGGTAATGCTGGCATGAATACTATCATTCTCATTGTCAGATTCAGCGCTCGGTTGATAGGTGTCAGCAAACTGATGCAAGCCGTCCATGCCTAAGCGATCGCAGAAATCACCAAAACTTTCGCTGAGATTGCGAGACTGTTTGAAGTAAACCAGCAGCGGTTCTAAGGTAGATTCCAACTCGTCAATCGGCATCTTTTCCAGATACACCTGCGCCAACCGAGTTTGGTTAGGTGAGGCACCGAGCCAGAGTTGATAAGTGCCGGGTCCGTTGCCCACAAACGCAACTTCCGCCAAATAGGGGCGGGCGCAACCATTGGGGCAACCCGTCATGCGAACGATAAAATGCTCATTGGGTAGGTTGATGCGATCGAGCAACAGGCGAATTCGTTCCAGAACGCTGGGCATAACGCGCTCTGATTCGGTGGTTGCCAAACTGCAAGTGGGCAAAGCAGGACAAGCCATCGAATCGCGCACCAAGGAATCGATTTCATCCTCACGCTTAATCCCGCAGCGAACTAGAATTTGCTGAATTTCGACCTTATCAGCGGGATCAATTTCATACAGCAACACATTTTGGCTAGCCGTGATCCGCATGGGCAAATGGAATTTTTCGACAATTTCTCGCAGAGCGGTCTTTAGCTTAAAGTCGCCTTCGTCTTTGACGCGCCCATTTTCAACAGACAAGCCCAAGAAAAGCTTGCCGTCGCCCTGTTCATGCCAACCCAAAAAGTTCAAGAACTTAAATTCGGGAGTCGATTTGAGCGGCTGAATCGGTTTGCCTAAGTATTGCTCCACCTGAGCCTGAAACTTTGCCACGCCCCAATCGGCAATCAGGTATTTCATCCGAGCATGGCGACGATCGCTGCGATCGCCATAATCCCGCTGAGTTGCCACCACCGCCTTCACCAGATCCAACACATCTGCCTTTTCGACATAGCCGATTGGATCTGCCACCCGTGGAAAGGTGTCCTCTTTATTATGAGTGCGCCCTAAACCGCCGCCTGCATAGACGTTAAAGCCTTCGAGTTCGCCCTGTGGATTCGTAATGACGACCAAGCTTAAATCTTGGGAGAACAAATCAACAGAGTTATCTCCCGGCACCGTAACGCTGCACTTAAACTTGCGCGGCATATAGTGAGTGCCATAGATTGGCTCCACGGAATCATGAATAATCGTGCCGTTGCCATTCCGCTGACGAGCCGCAACCACTGCTGGGTCTTCTTCCGCAGAAATTGCCTTTTCCCCATCTAGCCAAATTTCGTAGTAAGCGCCTGCTTGAGGCGTGAGCAAATCGGCTACGCTGTCGGCATACTCCCACGCATAACCATACTCTGGACGATTTTTATAAGGCGCAACGGGAGCCATAACGTTACGGTTCAAGTCGCCGCAAGCCCCTAGGGTTGATCCCAAATTGCGGACGATCGCCGCGATCGCCGCCTTCAGATTTTTCTTGAGAACGCCGTGAAGTTGAAACCCCTGCCTGGTTGTCGCCCTCAGGGTATGGTTGCCATACTCATCTGAAAGCTGATCCAGTGCCAAGTAAAGTTCAGGCGGAATAAACCCACCGGGGTTCCGTGTCCGTAACATAAACTGATAATCTTTCTCCTGTCCTTTGATCCGATTATCCCGGTCATCCTGTTGATAGGAGCCATGAAATTTGAGGATTTGAATCGCATCTTCACTGAAATGTGTGGTGTCCAAAAGCAATTCAGACGCGACAGGCTCGCGTAAAAAGTTGCTGCGCTCTTTCAAGCCCTCTACTTTAGAAGGCTTACGAACTGAGGGATGTGGGGAAATATTGACCATCGGAACTGCTGCAAAGTATTGAAGGATCGTTGATGTGAGGGGGCGCATTCCTGAGCGGGTTTGATAAAAACTGGCTGTTCAGGATTGCCGCATAGCTGAATGGAGCGTAGCCAGACTCAAAAACTCCCGGTAAGCCGATAGGAATTTGTTGGATATCCTAATCGTAACATTGCCTTTATGCACCCTATCGCGTTCTCAAGAATTCTGACAAGAGGATTTTTATAGTTATACCGTTTTGAGTTTTGAATTTTGCGTTTTGAATTGTAGAAGCTTTACTCAGCTACGGTTTCACGCTCCGATCTGTTGCACTCTCTGTTTAAATTGGTATCAGAAAGAGGGACAGGATTACTTGAATTTCAAGAAGATAGTTTGAAAACCAAAAAATAGGCTCTTGCAGATGCAAGAGCCTGACGATTCCATTTGTTTAACCTGACACGAAGGATTTGAAGTTAGAAGCGATAGCCAACACCCGCTTGGAAGCTGAGCGCGCTAGCTGGGCTATTTTCGTAAGCTTTGATGCCCAGTTTCGCATCGCCGTAAACAACAATATCGCGGGTGACGCTGCTTTCAGCCCCAACGGTGATAACGGGAGCGTTTTTATTGCCCAATGGGGTTGGTTTGCCATTCTGCTCAACGAAAGAGTAGCCGCCGCCCACATAGAGATTGGTGTTTGCGGCAACTGGAATGTCATAGGTGACTAGGGGCATAATTGCGGTGGTTTCCTTGCCGAATAAAATGGCAGCCCGCGCTGAGACAGGAACATTGGCAAAGGGTGCAATTCGACCTTGAATGTTGCCGCCGAAGGTTGCCGCGTCGCCTTGTTGCCCACCATTGGTCACGCCAGCGGCAACACCGCCTCCCACGTAGGCACCGCCGAAGCCGCGAGTGGGGGTATTGACTACAACAACATTGGCGTTACCAGACTCAACATTGACGGTTGGATCGACTGACTGAGCCGAGGCGATGCCAGCGGACAAGACAACAGAACCAACAGCAGCGGCAGAAAGTAGCGCGATCGCTTTAGAAACAGTCTGAGAGAGTGTCATTTGAATAGTCCTCAATTCTCTTTATATATAGTGTGTGCGGTTATAGATTCAAAGTCGAAAGAATGGTTGAATAAGTTCCAAAGATTCTTAGAAAAACGACCGAATAAAATATCTTAACCACAGAAAACCGAGTAAAAGAAACGTTGAGTAAAGCAGGGTTTTTATATGCCCATTATCTTAACTTGCTTTTTATAAACCAAATCAAAAAAAAACTACCTGATATTTGACCTCCTGTAAATCACAACTGAACTTGGAATGCTAGTCACGTATCTAAAAAATGATTTCTAAACCTGTAAAATCTCTAAAAATCAACTATGTCAATAGATTCAAGCGATCGCTTTGCTTGCTTCAAATCCACTTTCAAAAGGTATTCAAGCTTTGTGAGCTTGACTTTAATTGAAGGGTTGCCGCAGCTAAAACGAGGTGTTTCTAACTGTCTTCCTAAATTAGAGCGCTGAGCAAAAGTGCCCAGTTAGATCAGTTAACTAATACTTTACTGGACTAAATCCACAAATCAGGAGAAAACTAAAATGAAAGTCTCACAACTTTTAGGCTGTTTAAGCACGTCTAAAATAAGTATGTCTAAAACAATGAAAGACTCAACGTCTTCTGAACTTCTTCAGGCGTGTCAATTTATTGTTTCAAGTAGGTAATCCTAGTGGGTAACAGTCCACTCGCGCAGTCAACTAGCCGTTGGGAAAATTTTATCCGGGTAAATTATAGAGTTGATTGCTCGAAGTGATCAAAAATATTTGACTAAAGAATGAATATGGGGGAAGCGATCGCGTAAACCTGCCAAAATAGAGGTGTTTCCTCCACGATTGAAAGGCTGATGCAATGCCAGATCCACGATTATATGAAAGTGATACTTACGTTGTGCTAGAGCCGGATCAGCCTGAGCAGTTCTTAACTACGGCAGAACTGCACGAAAAGTTGCAGGCAGTCTTGACGCAGCAAGAAGAACTGCCTGCCGAACTTCAGCAATTTTTATCGCTATCAGAACAAGCGCAACATCTCCTGGAAACCGCCTGCGAATTTGACTTGGGTCCAGGCACGTTTATCCAGTGGTATGCAGTGAGATTGGAAAAATGAAGCGCCTAAACCAAGGCATGACGGCTTTGGGCAACATCGCGAATCAGCGGCAAGCGTGATTCTAAGTAATCACTGAGCAGGCTGGCTTCATGAGAATCGAGCGATCGCTGGTGTGCGACTTGGCGCAGTAGCCAGTCCACCAAACTGTCATCATCTAGGTTTAAGAGGACTTGGGATTGGGTGGTTTCAACCAAACCCCAAATTTGTCGCAGCAAGACTGGAGACATGCAGCAAGTTCCAAACGAAGTGAGCAAAAGCGACGGTTTAATCTTGTTAATAAGAGGTATGGAAAGTGTCTTATATTCTTGATCTACAATACCCAATCCTCGATGAATTAGAAATCAAAACAATAAGACGATACAACAGTTACCAAACGGTAATCAGCTTTCTCAGAATCTACCGGGCTGAATAGGCTGCCATCGGTTCTTTAATGAAACGAATGTAAAGATGTTTAAAGGTGGATTGAAAAACCCGTGGCATCCCAAAATCGATCGCCATCATTTGATCGGGCAAGCGCCAGTCTGAGACCGCTAACTCGTGGGGATGTAGCTGGGGAAAGGCGATCGCGTCTAGGGCTGGATCAAGCCCCAAAAGGTGGGCAGCGGCGATCGTCGGAACCGCAGCAGGATCGACCTGCAAAACTTCTACCATGGCGCGATCAAGGGCAAACACATTAGGCGATGCAGCCAGAATACCTAGATTGCGCGGTTCGCCGCCGCTCGGTCCATTGCCTTCGTGCCCAATAATGCCATCCAAAATGGTCAAATTGGGGTTGATCGTGCGCGCCGTTTCGACCAGCATGGCTCCAAAGCGCTCTTTGCTCTTGCCGGCTTCCATGTGCCACCAGGCTTTCATTTTGCCCGGAACGCAGCCAAATAAGTTTTTTACTCCCAGCGTCAGCGTCAGTTGCACATGGGATTTGACCTTGGGCAAATTAATCACCACATCTGCATCCATCGCTTCTTTCGATAGCAGCAAATGGTTAAATTCCTGGCTAAGGGTTTCGTAACGCTTGCCGTGAAATTCCACGATGGGTAGCCCCAATTCTTCCACTAGAGGCATATAGCCATTAGACCGGGCTACGCCCTCGGCGCTGCCAAACGCAGGTCCATCGCCCAAAAATGGAATCCCTCCCGCTTCTCGAACCAGTTGTGCGACGCAATAAACCATTTCGGGACGAGTGACGCATTCTTTCGTGGGACGCGCACCCGTGAGCAAATTGGGTTTGAGCAAAACGCGATCGCCCAGTTTAACAAACGCTTTCATCCCTCCTAAGGGCTGCAACACCGTTTCAATCGATTGACGGAGTGAATCGCGATCGTAGGATTGAGCGCGAATCAGGCTAACAATGGGCTGGAAAGTCATAGGAATTGAGCCGCCTAAAATGGGATGTCATCTAAATTGGACTCTGGCTGCGGTTGAAATGTGCTAGCGGGTTCTTTTGCCTTATAAGTCGCAGGAGAGGCTTTTGGGGGGTTGGTAGCAGGTTGGGCAGAACTGGTCGTGGACAAAACTGTTGTGGTAGAGGTGGCGACTGTATCCGATGCTAACCGATGTACCCGTGTGGCGGTCATTTCTGCTCGTTTCTCTTTAAAGCCTTCTGGGCGATCGATGGTGTTCATATTCAGACGACCTTCAATCACCACGCGATCGCCCTCGTGATAAGTCGCCTGAATTTCCTGCGCCAAGTTGCCCCAGCCAATCACCTTCAAAGTAGACGGAGGATCTTCAGGGCGAATCCCCGCAAACTGCACCACCATTTCTGCAAGCGGCGTTTGGTTGTCTGCGGTGTAGCGGAGTTCAGGTTCTTGAATAATGTCTGCCATTAAAATGCACTGGTTCATTGAGCAACCCCAAAAAGTGAATTTGATTAGTACAGTTGAATTAATTTAGATCTAGCACTGATCTTACCAATTTCTGCCATCAGTGAACAGGAGGAACCGCCGAACGCCCTTTCTCGGATGGGGTTTGCTCCAATTTGAGAACAGCTTTTAATTTTGCTTTAAGACGGGAGACTCTTCCCGGCGGATTTCTTCAACTTGTCCAACCACAAAGATTAATGTAAAAGATTGTGCCATTTCGCGGCTCACAAATTCTTCTAAAAGTTTAACTTGCCTGGATGTGATGGGTTCTCTAGCTCGTACATTCAATCGGACTTCGGGCGGATTGGCTAACCAGTTTGTGGCAATGCTTAACAAATCTACCCGTTGAAACGTAAGAGTGCGACTGATTAGTGCTTGTCGTAAATTGGCTTCTAGATGCGCCTGCCTCACTAACAGGGTGAAGCTAAACCCCAAGGGAATTAGCAAAATTGCGGTGAAAGTCAAAGTCCAAATCAGTGCTTTACGGGCGTGGCGAAAGGAAACATAGCCAGCCAGTAGAAAAGTGACCATGCAGGATAAGGTGATACCCAGCAGATTGGTGAGATACAACAGCATAGCTCCCTGGCTGAGGTTCCAGTTTGCCTGAGAGAGTCCTAAGCCGATCACGCAGAGGGGCGGCATTAGGGCAACTGCGATCGCCGTTCCCGCAAGACTTTCTGAGATTTTTGGTTGCACCTTCGCATAGCCACTAATTCCTCCAGCCGCAACCGCAATCCCCAAATCCAGCAGTGTGGGTTCTGAGCGCGCCAACACTTCACTGTCAAAACTGGCGATGCCAACCAATTTACCCAACATCCAAGCAAGGACTATTGCAAGGGTAGTTCCTATTGCTAGGGCAGCCAACCCACGCCGAAACAGTGTGCCATTTCCTTTGAGTGCTCCAAATGCCAGCCCCCGAATCGGCAGCATCAGCGGAGCAATGATCATCGCGCCAATAATGACCGCCGTGCTATTGGACAACAAGCCGAAGGTCGCGATCGCGCAAGAACCCACAGTCAAGATCAGGTACGACAAGTCGGGCGTTGATTCTGCCAGCAATCCTGTTTCAAGCTGCTGTAGCTGAATGAAGCTCTTTTCCTGGTTTTTCATCCGACGAAAGCGATCGCGAATAGTGGTTGGCACTTCAACTCCTCTTTTTAAGGTGAGAATCCTATGGCATCGAGAGTGTAAGCAATTGAAGTGATTACCTCAATATCTCAATATAGGGATTGACAAGTTAAACAGGGGGAATAATTCTACTCACACCAATTTGAAATTGAAACGCGACAGATGATCTGCTGGAAGCAGCAATGTTTCTTTGTCTTGCAACTCAAAACTCAAAACTCAAAATTCAAAATTCAAAACGGTATCACCCTCTTTTAAACTTAATACGGAATTGCGGAAGGCAGTATTTTTTAGCCGGACTAAATTGCTTGAATCCAATCAAAGCCAACCTTGCCTTGCACTATCGCAGGATGCTGCATCAACCATTGGCATCGCTTGACTAAGACATCCTCTAAAGCATCAA
>JBGSWI010000047.1:0-22305 GCA_041752515.1 Leptolyngbyaceae cyanobacterium
AGCCGCGATCGCCATCGCCCCATTGATCACGCTCATCATCCCGGACGAACACACCATATCCACGGCATAGCCATTGGCGGTTTCTGGAATCCCCGCCTTGAGTGCGGCTTGACGCGGCAACAATTGACCATGACCCGCCCGAAGGACATTACCAAAAATATATAAGTCGATCAGTTCCCCAGAGAGTCCGCCTCGCTCTAGGGCGGCACGCATCGAGATCGCACCGAGATCAACTGGCGAAATATCGGCAAGGACTCCTCCAAAGCGACCGAGAGGGGTGCGTACTGCTGAGACGATGTAGGCTTCCTGCATATCACTCCTCTTTAGTTATGGAATTTTAGTTATGGAATTATTGATGTCAATCGAATGAAAGTTATCGCTATGCGTTCAACCTGAGTTCTAAAAACTTTTTCGCTTGTGCTTGACCATCTTGAATTAACTCATTGATGATGTCAGGACTGCGATCGAGTTTGCTCTCATAATTGAGATTATTCTGCAAATTAGGAGACATTTCGATAAAGGGAATGTAGTAAGGTTTGTCGGGTCTATCGACAAACGACTTAGGAATTTTGACTGGCTCGTGAATCCCTATTTCCTGGAGAAATTCCTCCTTATAAGCGCCTCTCAATAGCAGATCGTTAAGTCGCTCAATCGCTTGCAAACTTTGGAATAAAGAAACATTGCCTTCCAATTCATTGCGGCGATCTAAAATGTCATCCGGCGCAACTGGAATGGCATTCCTACCGGTCGGATTCAACTTGATCACCCAAATTTCTTGGGGGATATTCGCAGCAGTCACATACGCAGCGTCGATCAATTCAGTGATGGGTGGATTGTCTGAAAATATCCCATCCCAATAAGCATCATTCCCAATTTCAACCGCTGGAAAAACATTGGGAATCGCACAGGATGCCAGAATATGTTCAACCTTAATCGGTTCACGAGCGGAGTCAAACATCCACAGTTTTCCGGTGAGAATGTTAACCGCACCCATAATCAGCACTGGAGACTCTGGTTGCTGCCCCCAAGAGGCGATTTCTTGGAAATCAATGTGGGTTTCTAGCAACTCCTGAAAATCGGTAAATCGACTCCGCAAACCGTTGGTTGCAAAAGACATCCACTGCTTTAGCATTGGGGATGCAGGGCTGGTATTGAACTGAGGCAAGATACCTTTGCTGGTATATTCCAGGGCTTTGATGGTGAAATCATTAAACAAGCGCTCTTGGGCGGTTTGGGCGGTATTGTCCTGCCAAAAATCAAGCAATCGCCGCACTGGATTCTCGCCTTTTTTCAGGGCATACCAGACTAGAGCCGCACCGAGGGCACCTCCCGAAGTTCCGCTTAAGCTGACAATTTCGTACTGGTCTTGGACGTTGTTTTCAAACAGAGCTTGAAATGCGCCAGCGGTAAAAGCCGCATGACTACCGCCTCCCTGACACGCGATCGCAATTTTAGTTTTCATGATGATTTCTCGACAGATCCTCGTGCTGAATGTGAGCCAATCCCAATCAAATGAAAAGTGTTTAAGAACACATTTTTACTTAGGTTTATCACTGGATAAAACTCAATTTCGGGTAACTCTGAGTTAACTCTGAAATTAATGATCTGAGCGAGGACATATGCTTCATTTCAATTGCCCAAGATTAACCCTAAAGCATAAAAATATGAAACTTATAGGAAACTTACAGGAAGCCTAAATAAGCTTCAGACAGACAATTCACGGTATCCTTTGGGTAAGAAAGTTGCGCTGTAATATATCAATATCAACCGAGAGAAACATAAGGTTTATAAAATAGATACTCACTATGAATATGTAAAATCGGATACCAAACAATCAGTTTTCCCTGCTAAAACTCTCAATTGGGTCACGGGTTAAAAAATTAGGATAACCCCCATAAATTTTTAGGAGAAAGGCGCGACACGTGAAAGAAGAAACCAATTTTTTTGGCGGAATGGCAAAACCCTGGATTCAGCTAAGCAACCTTTGTTGGAGCTTGCTATACGAAAAAACTCTGGGCACTTTAGCACAGATGCCGCTGTTGGGTTCGACTCGTGAGTTCAATCACACATTAATCCAGACATTTGATGCTTGGGCAAAACTCTACCCGACAAACACAGATTATCAGTTGCTAATAGCGGAGATTCAGCTACAGTCTTTCGCAGAACTAATGCGAGAGTTGAACTTACTAGCGGCAAAAGGCGAAAAAATTGAAGACTGGCAGCAGTTTCAACAACTGTGGAGTCGCGTTGCCGACAAGGTGTTTGAGCAGGCGTTTTGTTCCGAAGATAATCTCAAGGTGAGAGGCAGGCTCATCAATGCCACCAATCACTACAAACTCCGTCAACAGGAACTGATGGAAATGTGGATGAACAGTATTAATCTGCCGACTCGCAGCGAAGTCGATGAAGTTCATAAGACGATCTACGAGTTGCGAAAAGAGGTTAAAACTTTGAAAAAAACTTTAGCCAAATCCGAAATTCAACCGTAAGTCACCCACCCGCACCCCAAGAATTACCTACTCGCTGGAAAACTATGCTGCCGTTTCTGAGGATGCCGATGGGCTTTGAGAATGCCGTTGAACAATACACCGCGATCGCTCAAAAAGCGTTTCAAGGAATGGAAAATCTCAGCCGTCTGCGGGAGAAAGACATTGAGATTGGGGTGACTCTCAAAGATGTAGTCTATCGCGAAGACAAAATTGTTCTATATCGCTATCAACCCGTAGTAGAGCAGCCGTTCAATATTCCGGTTCTCATTGTTTATGCTTTGATCAATCGCCCCTTCATGGTTGATCTTCAGGCAGAGCGATCGCTGGTGGCTAATTTGCTCCAGTTAGGTTTAGATATTTATCTAATTGATTGGGGCTACCCTACCCGTGCGGATCAGTGGCTCACCTTAGATGACTATATCAATGGCTATATCAATAACTGTGTTGATTTCATCCGCACAAAACACACAATAGATAAAATCAACCTATTAGGAATTTGCCAGGGTGGAACATCGAGTCTATGCTACAGCGCCATCTATCCCGAAAAGGTGCAGAACCTCATCGCGATGGTTACTCCCGTTGATTTTCACCTCCCAAATGCGCTGTTGAATATGCAGGGAGGCTGTACCTTGGGGGCAGAGGCTATAGATATCGATTTGCTGGTGGATGCTTCCGGTAATATTCCGGGTGATTATCTTAACAATGAATTTTTGATGTTAAAGCCGTGGCAGTTAGGAATTCAGAAATATCTAGAGTTTCCCGATATCTTGGATGATGAAGATAAGTTGACGAACTTTTTACGAATGGAGAAGTGGATCTTTGATAGCCCCGATCAAGCGGGTGAAGCCTATCGACAGTTCCTTAAGGATTTTTATCAGGGAAACAAATTAATCAAGGGTGAAGTGATGATTGGAGACGAGCAGGTTGATTTAAGCCATATTTCTATGCCTGTTCTCAATCTATATGCCGAGAAGGATCACTTAGTCACGCCTGCCTCTTCTTTAGCGTTGGAGAAATATGTTGGCACAAAGGATTATACTGTGCGATCGTTTCCCGTTGGGCACGTTGGGATGTATGTGAGCAGTAAGATCCAAAAAAGCTTGCCCCCCGCGATCGCGGACTGGCTCAAGTCGCGGGCAGCATCGGGCGATGAAAAGCTGTGAGCATTAGGTTTCCCCTCTCACGCCGGTTTGCACTTGCCATAAGCCTGCATAAACCCCTTGTTGAGCCACGAGATATTCGTGTTGTCCGCGCTCTACAATTTTGCCGCGCTCCATCACGTAGATGCAGTCGGCATTGCGAACCGTGGAAAGGCGATGGGCGATCGCGATGGTGGTTCGTCCTACGGTGATCCGCTCTAGCGAACGCTGAATGGCGGCTTCGGTTTCGTTATCTACCGCCGAGGTGGCTTCATCCAAAATGAGAATGGGCGGATTTTTCAGCACGGCACGGGCGATCGCCAAGCGCTGCCGCTGTCCACCCGATAGCTTTTGCCCACGTTCCCCGACAATTGTGTGGTAACCATCCGGCAGTTGAGTAATAAACTCCTGCGCTTCGGCAATTTCTGCCGCCACCCTAATGTCATCCATTGAAGCATCAAAACTACCGTAGGCAATGTTTTCGGCAACCGTGCCGTGAAACAGGAAAACATCTTGATTCACCCAACCGATCGCCCGTCGCAATTCTCGCAGCTTCAGATCTTGAATATTCACTCCATCTAAAGTGATCACGCCTGACTGAATTTCGTATAGCCTAAGCAGCAATTTTACTAGCGTACTTTTGCCCGATCCGGTTGATCCGACGATCGCGGTCGTTTTTCCAGCCGGAATCTTTAACGATAGCTGTTCAATCACAGGCGGACGGTTGGGGTAAGCAAAGGTGACATGATTAAATTGAAGCTGACCTTGAACTAAAAGTGCGGAGTGGAAAGTCGGAAGCGAGATGGATGGTTCGATGTTTTTCAACTCGCTGGGTCTACGTTGTCCTACTTCTAAATGTCCTGAAGGAATTGCGATCGGAGTTTCCAGCAAGTTCATCACCCGGCTTGTAGATGCCATTGCCCGCTGATAAAGGTCGAAGGTTTCTCCTAATCGCGTCAATGGCCACAGCAGCGATTGGGTTAGATAAACCATGACGCTATAGCTGCCAACGGAAAGTTGACCCGCGATCGCAGCTTTGCCACCCAACAGCATCGTCGAAATAAAGCCGACCAGCACCACCAGACGAATCAGGGGAATGAATGCAGCACTGAGGGCGATCGCTCGCTGATTACTGCGGCGATAGGCAGCACTTTCTAGCCGCACTCGTTCTTTTTCATAGTCTTCTGTCGCAAAACTTTTGATGGTGGTAATGCCGCTCAGGTTGTTAGACAATCGACCATTCAACAAGCTGACTTTCTCTCGCACTTCAGCATAGCGGGGAGCCAATTTTCGCTGAAATATTACGGAACCCCAAATAATGAACGGCATGGGCAATACTGCCATCCACGCGACCGTGGGAGCCAAAAAGAAAAATATGGTGCTAATGATGATCACCGTTGTGCTAACTTGCAGCAGATTATTTGCGCCCCCATCCAAAAAGCGCTCTAGCTGGTTAATGTCGTCATTTAAAATGGACATCAACCCGCCCGTGCTGCGCTCCTCAAAATACGCAAGTTCTAATTCTTGTAAATGAGAGTAGGCATCTAATCGCAGATCATGCTGAATGTTTTGCGCCAAATTACGCCAGAGGCGATCGTAAGCATACTGAAACGCCGATTCCAATCCCCAAATCACTAAGGTCAACCCGGATAAAATTACCAGTTGGCTAAACAGATCCGTCACGCCAAACCGAGACAGCACCGAATTTTGTTTCTGCACGACCACATCCACTGCGGCACCAATTAGCAGCGAAGGAGCCAAATCGAAGATTTTGTTCAGAATGGAGCAGGCGATCGCCCCGCCAATTTGACCATGATAATTGCGCCCATAGCGAAGTAATCGCATCAACGGATGCGTTACCTGAGGGCGGTCTTGCAACGAGTTACCCCCCGGTGTTGGCTGAGGATCGGCAGAGCGCCAGCGAAGATTAGAAACACGTTGAGACGATAAACGAGCCAAAGGAAAACCTTTTGAAAGCAACGACATCAGTGAATAATCTTCACTTTAACTAACTTTTCAGATAGGGTTTATCCATACATTTGTTGCGCCGAAGCCGTAGATATGTGCCCTGCGAGGGCTGCAATTATCTTCATCTAAATGATATGCTGCACTTCGTGTTATTTGAAATGAGGAAAACCAATGAGTTCATACACTCCTGAAGAAACCGCCTCTGTGATCAAAGCGGTAACGTTGGCAGGCATGGCAGTCTCGATCGCGGATATGGGCATTGTTTCAACCGCGATCGAAGCGGGAGCTTTGGCTCAAGAAGTGGTGGGTGCCGCCAAAAAATATCCTGACAACAGCATTGTTCAATCCGTGTTTTCAGCCGAAGCAGTCAAAAATAACTCGCCCAAAGCGCCTGAAGGCATGACTCCTGAAAACTTGATTGATATGGCAATGAGCGCTATCAACGATGCGGTGTCGATCGTGACCGCAAAAGCAACTCCCGCCGAAGTGGAAGAGTATAAGCAATTTATCTACACCGCTGCCGAACACGTGGCGAACGCCGCAGGCGAAGGGCTATTTGGTACAGGCTCAACCAAAGTTAGCCCCAAGGAAGCCGCGACCCTAACAAAACTTAAAGCCGCTTTGAACGTTTAAAGCAATTCATCAAAAAGCAGATGGGTTTCGGCTTTGCTCAATGCTCAATCCGCTCGGTTTTTTCTGGGGCTAAGTTGAGCAAGGCGAAACCCATTGTGATAAGAAGGTCAGATCTAAAGCTCAAACAACACTTCATTCCTAGATAGGTTGAAGTTGTAATACGGATCATTGTGGTTTAGTTGCTCAAAGTAAGTCTGCCACTTGTCGTTTAGTTTTTGCCACTCGTGGGGCTGTAGACCGGGTTGCCGACTCGCAGATTCATAATGAACCAGTTGCGCGTAGGGCGTTACTACCTGTCGATATCCGGCTTGATGCGCTTTAAGGCATAAGTCTACATCGTTGTAGTTGAGCGGGAACGCTTCATCCATGCCGCCCAATTTTTGGTATAAACTGCGACGCATCATTAGGCAGGCTGCGGTTACAGCTAGATAATTGCGATTAACCAGGTTGGATAGAAAATAGCCGGGATGATCGCCTGCAACCTGATGAAATGCGTGTCCTGGGTTGCCGCCCAACACCATTACGCCGTTGTGCTGCAAGGTGCCGTTTGGATAAAATAGCTTGGCTCCAACGGCTCCAATGTCTGGCTGCTGGGCGAATTCCAGCATCGATTCAATCCAGTCTGATGTGACAATTTCTACATCATCGTTCAGCAGCAGCACAAATTCGCCTTGAGCTTGAGCAACCCCTAAATTGATCCGTTGCGCGAAGTTGAAGGGATCGGCACAATGCACGAAGCGGAGATCACTGCCTGCGATCGCCTCCATAATCCTATCCGATAGGTCGTATCCATCGACTACAACAATTTCAATATTGCGGTAAGAACTGCGATCGCGAATGCTCTGAATACAAGACTCTAATAAGCAGCGATTCGCTTCTACTTCTAAGGCTTTACCCGCACTAGGAATCACAATGCTGACCCAAGGATTGCCCTGAATCTCGCGCCGAATCCGATAAAATCCTTCCCGCGGACCTGGTTCCACTCGCCCTGGATAGTCACTCCGAATCAGCATATCCTCTAAAGCGCGACGGGCTGCTGCATACGCCCAAGGTTTTGCAGCGGAGCTTGAGGTGACCGATGCCGGAATCACGCGCCAGTGATACAAAATTTTGGGAATGTGATAAATCTGCTGCGTATGTTCCACCAACCGCAGCACTAGGTCATAATCTTGAGAGCCGTCATATCCCACTCGAAAACCGCCGATCGCCCACACTAAACTCCTGCGATACACTCCCAAATGACAGGTATACATACAGGAATGAAAATAATCGGGCGACCAGTCTGGTTTAAAGAACGGATCGTGGCGATCGCCGTCAGGACTGATTTTGTCCTCATCGCTATAAATAAAGTCGGCTTCGGGATGCTGGTTGATCAGCTTAGCGTTTTCAAATAAGGCATCGATCGCCAACTCATCATCGTGATCCAACAGCGCTAAATATTCGCCCGTCGCCTGTTCTAGCGCCGAGTTGCTAGTGGCGACAATGTTGCCGTTTTCTGCTCGAAAAACAACTTTGATGCGGGGATCAAGCTGGCTGTAGTGAAGGAGCAAGGGCTGAATGTGTGCCGCGCTCGACGCATCATCGGCAATGCATAACTCCCAATCAGGATAAATCTGATTTCGCACCGACTCGATCGCTTTAGTCAGCCAGACTTCTTCGACGTTATACACGGGCATAATCACCGAAAAAGTGGGGCGATGCTGCCACTGCGCCATTTCGCGATCGGCATTCGCTAGATCCGTTGGGGTGAGTTTTTGACGAGCAATCCACTGCTGGTAAGTGAGCCGTTTGTGAAAGCGTGCGATCGTGCGATCGAACAAAAAACGAATAAACCCACGAGTCCCACGCTCTTGCCACGCTTGATAAAGCTTGCCGAACTTTCTCACAATTGAGGAGGGCACAGTTCTAAATCCCATGCATAAACCAAAAAGTTGTTAACCGATCTAATGCGATTAAGAGAGTAGTGAATCACCCACATCCACTGTCATTCCTAGTCGTTGCTTGAGCTTCAGCCAACGCTTTCTAGCGCTCCAAGCCCTACTGCTTTGCACCGTTGAGACAATAGACTGTAATCGATCTTGGGTAACATGCAATCGATTTTGGGTAATATGCAATCGGCTATGAGTTTGATGCACATCCTCTCTTAATTCAACCAGTTGTTTGAAGAGAATATCAATATGATCAGTGTAAAGTTGAGGATGGTTTTTAAAGATTTGAGTGTAACTTTTAACCCAATGCTCTTGCTTCATCTGCTCACTTCTAGAGTTTGCGACTTCTCTATGAAAATAAAGCACTTGAGGAATATGAAACACTCCTCTGCCTAACTCAAGGATAGATAGCCAAAAGTCGTAATCTTCCCAGCCCCACACCATATTTTCGTTGTATCCACCCACTTTTTCCCAATCTGCCTTGCGATAGAGGCTGGAGTTAAAGATCATGTTGCCTAACAAAATGTCAGGAAATTGGTAAGGAGGCAGATCAAAGCTACCCATTTTTGCCCCAAACAGTTCGGCTTGGGCATACACAATTCCCACTTCAGGGTGTGATTCTAAAATGGGAACGGCTTTTTCGAGATAAGTTGGAGCAATGCGATCGTCTGCATCGACGGGCAAAATATATTGCCCCTTTGCCTGTTGAATGCCGACATTTCGTGCCGCAGAAGGACCTCGATTTTCAGTATGAATTACAGAGACGTTCGGCTGCTGATAGTGCTTGAGCAGCCGAACGGTTTCTGCATCAGTTGAACCATCGTTAACGATGATAATTTCAACGGTCGTAAAAGTTTGGGCAATCACGCTCTCTATGGCTTCTTCAATAAATTGCCCGTGATTAAAACAGGGCATAATTACAGAGACGATAGGGGGCGAATCGCTCATAGGGTGCTAACGAGAACTTGATTTTTGGTCATTTGATCATAGATCCAGCGGAAGGTTTTCTCCATGCCTGCTTCCAGACGAATATCGGGCTGCCAACCTAGCAATTCTTGAATCAGGTCGTTATCACTATTACGACCATTAACCCCTTTTGGCGCAGCAAGATTATAGCGGCGCTTGAGCTTGATTTGAGCAATGTCTTCCACAATATCAACGAGTTGATTGATGGTGACCAATTGACTACTGCCCAAATTAAGTGGCTCAGCGATCGCGCTTTCCATAATGCCCAACGTTCCCTTTATGCAGTCGTCAATGTACATGAAACTGCGAGTCTGGTTGCCATCACCCCAAATTTCAATGTCGTTTGTTCCAGCCAGTTTTGCTTGAATCACCTTGCGGCAAATCGCAGCCGGAGCCTTTTCGCGACCGCCATCATAGGTGCCGTGGGAGCCATAGACATTGTGATAGCGGGCAATGCGAGTGATCAGTCCAAAGTCTTCGGTATAGTGACGGCACATGCGCTCACTAAACAGCTTCTCCCATCCGTACCCATCTTCGGGCATGGCGGGATAGGCATCTGACTCTTTTAATGCCACCACATCGGGCGTTGTTTGACGATAGGCAGGATAAATACAGGCAGAAGATGAGAAGAAAAATCGTTTGACCCCAAACTTCTGGGCTGCCATCAGCAGGTGCGTATTGATCAAAACGGTCAACATACAGAGGGCTTTATTGTTTTCAATGAAACCCATGCCACCCATATCAGCCGCTAAGTTGTATACTTCACTGGCTCCGTAAAGCGCCCGCTCACAGGCAACTTTTTCGGAGAGATCAAGCTGAAGGTTATCTGCCTCGGTAAAAACTTGATACCACTCGTCTACGGGTTTTATGTCAACGGCTCGAACCGGGCGATCGCCTTGGTTCAGTAACGCTTTAACTAAATGACCACCAATAAAACCACCTGCACCGCAGACTACAATCATGTTGAATACTCCTCACTACACTCACAATTTCAATTAAGCAGTCGTGGAACCCATCCCAAGCGCTAGATAGTCGCACACTTGAGAAAACTGGCTGCGATCCAAAACTCGCCAACAATCCAACAGTAGCTTAAGCTTAGTTGAACTATTGTTGGATACAAAATCCTCGGGTACAAGCGTTTGAAACTCTTTGGAAGATGTGGTAATGACCACTGCATCTGCTCGTTGGACGCACTCCTTGGCAGAGTTCGCATACTCTGGCTGAGTTCCTAAAATTTGCTGAACGTTCTCTAGTGCTAATGGGTCGTAGAGAACCACTGAAAACCCTTGAGACAATAGCTCTTTTGCCAAAGCTAACCCTTGCGATCGCTCAATAACGTTAGTGTCAGGTTTATAGGACAGCCCTAAGATGCCCACTTTCGATTGGGGGGTAAGTTTGGGCAGCAAATGGTTTGCGAGGCGAGTCGCTTGGTTGCGGTTGATCTCGTCTGTTGCTTCAGCGATCGCCGGGTTTGCCCCTACGGAATGTGCCATGAATGCAAAAGCGACGTTGTCACGAGGGAAGCAAGGTCCTCCATAGCCAGTTGCGCCTTTCAAATATTTCTTACCAATGCGGGAATCTTGACCAATCGCATTGGTCACCACATCCACATCCGCGCCAGGAATTCGTTCGCAAATTTCGCCTAGCATATTGGCATAGGAAATTTTGGTGGTGACAAACGTATTCACTGAGATTTTTGCGAGTTCTGCATTCACCAAATTCATGTGGGAAACAGGCGGGTTGCCATTACTAAGCTGCAAATAAATCTCTTCCAGCATCGCGCCCGACTTCGGATCAGATTCGCCAATCAAAACGAAATCTGGGTTAAGCATGTCGTAAATAACATTCCCTAACGCGATAAACTCAGGGCTATAGCACAGCCCAAACCCTTCACCACAGGTCTTGCCTGAGGCCGTTTCTAGAGCAGCCTTGATTTCATTACCCGTTGCCCCTGGCATCACGGTGCTGGTAATCACAACCAGATGAAAAGTGTCTTTGTCACGGAGGCTTTTGCCAATCGGGGCAAGCACCGCATGAATATACTTCAACGAGAAACCGCCCTCTGCGTCGCTGGGCGTGGGAACGATGATAAAAGTTACATCTGAGTGTGCGATCGCGTCAGAATAATCAGAAGTCGCTCGAACGCGCTCCCGATTTCGATATAGCATCTCGTCCAAACCTGGCTCCTGCACCGGGGCTTTTCCTGCGTTAACCTGGTCAATCGCTACTTGGTTTACATCCACACCAATAACGGTAAAACCCTTTTCAGCAAGGCACGCAGCCATTGGCACACCCAATTTGCCTAAACCCACTACGGAAACAATACGTTTCTCCGCCACTTACCCACACTCCTCACTGCAACTTACTCAAAAGGCGAAGGTTTGCTTCGCTTTAGTCCTTTTAGTCTGGAGATGATTCTAGCAGGAATTCCCAATAGTTTTGGGGGAACAGTACTCAATTGATCCCCGTAGCGTAAAAGACTAAGCAGCGTTCCATACACTAACCTAAATCTTGGACGCGCTAAAGACAACATATCTAACCGTCGATCAAGACGTTGCCAACTCAATGAAGGTTTCCGCAATCCTTGGGGTGTCATCTGCCAATCCGCCAAATCTAGCATGAAGTAGGTGTAGTGCTTCCCCCCCAATAACTGTAGATTCTGCTCAGCTTCTTCTCCTAAGAAAACTCCTTTTTTGCCTTCAGGATGGTGATTGTAGTCATGGTTTTGATGTATTACCACAATGGATTCTGTTGCATCTATTAAGGGAATATTGAGATTCAACGCTTTATAAAGCATCCAATTATCCCAACACAAACGCCCAATGGCAAAGGGGGGAATGTTGGTATATATATTACGGGTAAAAACAAAGTAGTCCATTGCTTGAGGACCTTCCGACCTACCCAAGCTCACTGCCCGGTGACGTAATTGCTCTGCCCAATTAGGAGTAGGAGCGATCGCTTCATTAAAATCCAGATTCCAGCGCTGCCCAGTCATCATAAACTGCTCAAATGGAATCTGTTGGATAGCATCCATAAAATCATTCAGCAAAATGATGTCTGCATTGACATAGGCAAAAAGTGTTCCAGCACCTGCTCGTTGGGCAATCTCAAATAAAGAACTCAGCAGAGGTGTTCCGTGTTCATTTCGCTCCACCGCCGGAATATGGTTTACGCCTAATTCTTTAGCGACCTCAGCAGTCCCCTCATCGTCTCCTAAAAGAATAATCTCAGGTTTCGGTTCTAGCAACGTCCAACTAGTAATAGCGTTCCGTTGAATTTGATCAAACTCTCCCCGAAAAGCCTTTGGAATCGCAAATAAGGTCAGCATTCAACTCGCCGTTCACTACACAACACCACTCACACCTAGTCACATTAAATCAGAATAAAACCATCAGATGTTCAAAATTATGCCCCAATTGTAGAAAAGCTCTCACTCTCCGTTTAAGTAAGCCGATCCACTCTTCTGCTTAGAAGTTGGGTTTTGGCTCCGCTCAACCCGTAGGTTTTTGTATGCTGGGCGGAGCCGAAGTCTGTGTGATGAGCGGATCTGAAGCGGCTTGCTAAATTAATACAGATCTTTCAAGGATTAGCATGGAAACGTGTTGTCTAGCTAATACCTATGCAATGAAAAACAAGCACTAATAGATGTGCCGGGAAAACCTAAGAAACGACTGTAACTTGCCCATGTTAAAGCATAAGAAATAAATAGATGAATCCATCTGCCAATTCCTTGAGGAGCCTTCATTTCAACGGCTCTCTTTTGACCTGTCTTTGTAATGATTCTTGCAGGTAAGTAGAGTAATTGAAAAAAGTGAAAATTCCATATAAGTTGCCAGTTAAGCTGTTGAGCTAATCTCTCAATCATTGCAGTAGTATATCGTCGATGATGTCCATAAAACTCATCATAGTTAGACCACAACTCAGGACAAGCAGGCACAGTAATAATGACATGAGTTAAGTTAGGAAAAGTTGCAACTAAATCTCTCAGGAAAAGATCAGGATTAGCAATATGTTCGACTACGTCTAGCAATAAAAGAAGACTATATCGATCGCGTTCAACCTCAGATAAGTCTTCCGATTTTTTCCCTATAAAAATATACTGCTCCACTGCTTTAAGAGGTCGAGCTTCAGCAGGTTCAATTCCACTACAATCTATTTTTTTGTTTCTTAGATACTTGACAGTAATGCCCCGCCCGCAGCCCACATCTAAGATACAGCAATCTTGCTTTGACAACTGCCTAATTTGCTTTTCGAGCAATCTATTTCTTGCTAGATGCCACCAGTGGCTTTCTACGCCATCTGGGTAAGAAAGCTGATACTGGTCATCTCGAAATTCTGTTTTCATAGTTCACAATAATTAGCTCAATTGGCATCCGACAACGGCATATCTAAAGATAGCCCTATTGATAAAACCTGCATTGGGTGTAAAGGCAATCTGTCGTGCCTTTCCTTGCAAAGGACTGCAAGAAGGGATAAATAAACAAGCAACCAGCGGTGGTTAAGCTGCCCAATAATGTAGGACTGATTGAATGACTTGATTTACGTCATTATCGGTCATGTCAAACCACAAGGGAAGCCGAACCAAGCGTTCACTAAGCGTCTGGGTATGGGTTAAATCTGCGGCAGGTCGCCCATATTTTTTTCCTGCTGGCGAGGAATGGAGCGGGACATAGTGAAACACCGTGTTAATTCCTTGCTGCTTCAAGGCTTGAATAAAAGCAGTTCGAGTTGCTAAATCAGGCAAAAGTAGATAATACATATGAGCATTATGTTGACAATGCTGCGGCACGATCGGACGGCGCACCTTGTTTTGAGTTTCTAATTCGGTAAAGGCTTGATGATACTGATGCCATATTTCTAATCGACGTTGGATGATGCGATCGCACGATTCTAGCTGTGCCCATAAAACAGCAGCATTGATGTCACTTGGTAAATAAGAAGACCCCACATCGACCCAAGTATATTTATCGACTTGACCTCGAATAAATTGGCTGCGATTGGTTCCCTTTTCCCACAAAATTTCTGATCGTTCTGTCCATCTAGGGTAGTTTACTAATAATGCTCCCCCTTCACCCGATGTAAGATTTTTTGTCTCGTGAAAGCTCACCGTTGCTAGTTGACCAAAACTGCCTAATGGCTTGCCCTTATAAGTAGATGAAATTGCTTGGGCAGCATCTTCAACCACCCAAAGCTGATGCTGTTGGGCGATCGCCAAAATGGTATCCATCTCGCAGCCAACTCCTGCATAATGCACAGGTGCGATCGCCTTAGTTTTTGGAGTAATTGCCGCTTCAATTTTAGACTCATCCAAATTCAGCGTATCTGAGCGAATATCGACAAACACGGGGATTGCCCCACGCAGCACAAATGCATTGGCGGTAGAAACAAACGTGTAGGAAGGCATGATTACTTCATCCCCTGGTTGCAAATCCATCAAAATTCCTGACATTTCCAACGCTGCCGTGCAAGAGGTCGTTAAAAATGCCTTTTTGCAATGGGTGTTTTCTTCTAGCCAGACTTGACACTGTTTAGTAAATTGTCCGTTTCCAGAAAGATGCCCACTGTCAAGCACCTGCTGGATAAACAGGATTTCATTACCCGTAATTGAAGGTGTATTAAAGGGAATTACTTTAGGCATTTCAGGATGATGTGGGTACAGAGAATCCGTAGCAGGTCACAACGGATACTAGCAACATCTTTGAGAATACCTGAGAAACAAAGTTTGTCTAGCCCTCTTAACCTCAAATATTTTTTTTGCGATCGCGAATGAGCAAGCGGCGCGTACTGATGGAATACTTCGGCTTTCCATCACCTTCGAGCTAGCCATAAAAATCCTGTAGATTTAACGATGCAAAGGAACTGCTGCTCACTCCGCGCCCAAGAACTCCAAATACCCACTGCTTAACTCTTTCACTGCCATATCATAAAGCTGCTTACCCTGTTCAGGAGTTGCTAATGCAGGATTGGAACCCATACGACCGTCAGGGTAGCGACGGCGAAAATCTACAGCTCCATAAATTCGCTGGTCTTTAGAAACGTCTGGGTCTAAAGCCGCCTGTTTAATCGCTTCTGGGTAAATATATTGCGTTAAAGCCACTTCACTAGGGGTTGCATGAGAGCCTTCTTGGTCTCCGTAGAGTCGTTTTGCCAAGCCGTAGACGGAACCGCACATATACCAATTGCTGACTTGGCAGCGTACCTGATCGGCGTTCGCTACATTCAAATCAGCTAGCGTGGCATAAACTTCGGCAAAAGCAGCCTTTAAGGTGGCTACATTACCACCATGCCCATTAATAAAGAAAAACCGAGTAAACCCTGCCCGTGCCAAACTGGTGATTGTGTCTCGAATAACCAAAATTAATGTGCTTGGACGCAGACTAATACTGCCAGGAAAGGCTGTGTGATGGAGTGCCATACCCACATTAATCGTAGGAGCCACGATCGCGTGAGTCGCTTCTCCCACGCCCTGAGCGATCGCCTCAGCACAAATCGCATCAGTTCCGATTAGTCCTGTAGGTCCATGTTGCTCAGTAGAGCCAATCGGAACAATAATTCCTCTTGACTGATTAAGATAGGCTTCAACTTCTGTCCAGGTGCTTAAATGGAGCAACATTACTTTTCAATCCTTAGATTACTAATTCTTATGGGTGACCTTCTATCATATGAGTAAAGTTAGATTCCGGTAGCTCCGACTAGGCTCCGACTCATCTTGCACCCGCCAAACTACCGGATAAACTCAGATTTTTCTAATCAGATTTTTGTAACCAGTTAAATGCATACGAGTTCAGTTAACACAGGCTAGAATAGTTGATACAATCCTGTGGTTAGACTAATCAGATTAGCAAATGCTGTCAGAGCTTGTTTGATTGGTGGATAGTGAGTTACGGAAACAGCACTCATCAAACGTTGAGAGTTTTTCCCTCATCTGCCCAGTGTATGTTTGACCAAGGCTTCGGTGTTGAATTATCTCTCGCTAAAGGTTTGCTCTTGCCTACCCAACCAAACAGTTTCACCCATGTATTCGCCCTATCACCAACAGCGACTTTAATGCTGCTTTTTTCTCAAGAGCGCTTTAGAATCCTTAACGCATCTAGGAGCGCTACAGATTGGTGTTTAGGCTTCCGGCAAGTTTTTTGGAAAGTAGACGCACTTGTGATAACTCAAATTTTAAGCAGGAGTGGCATATGATACCCGCTTAAGTTCGAGATCAGCCTGCGATCGCCTTTCATCGCGACCTCCAGGTAAATCGAAAGAATTTGTTTTTAACTGCTAAGTTTTTCTGATCGTCTGTGAAAATTGCTAACTAAGTGTTCAGGAGAAGCAACCATGCTACACCGCAAGATCTATCAGCTCTGTTGTGATGGTCGTGAAGTCTGGATTTTCTTGCGGGATCAGCAGCGCTGGATAGAACGAGCCCGCATCCTAGACATAGAAGGGGATCTGGTAACTCTGCGCTACGAAACCGATGAAGAAGATGAGAATTGTTCTTGGGAAGAAATGGTAAGGCTAGAAAGCATTGGTGCTGTCACCCAAAAGTTGGCATCGGTTCCCAAAGGGGATGTAGAGCCGCTTGTTTCTGAGGATTGCCCTGAGGCGGAGCAAATCCCAAACAATCGATTTCCAGATACCAATCCTGACTGAATCCTCTGTTTAATCAACTATTTAGATTCGCTCGCAGCGATCGCACCCTAACACTTTGGCGATCTCTGCGATTTTTCAGATCAAACAAACTTTAAAGAACTGCTATATGGGCAGAGCCGCAGCCGCAAAGCAAATAACTAAAGCGAATAACTTATTTATAGAGGCGATCGCAGGGGTCAAAATCTAAGCAATTGATTGCCTCTTCTGTTAGGGCTTTAGATGGATGTACCGTACACTTAAGCTGATAATTGCTGGTAAAGAAAAGACATCTTGAGCAAGGAATCCGATGCATTTTACGCGTCATTTGAGTCGCATCTCTAACCGTTGTCCATAGGTTCCAACCTATTAACAACACAAGGAACCAGGCTACCAAAAAACAGAAGGGAACCAAAATTGGCTGAATTGCCTCAACGATCGATCTTAGAATTTTAAACACTGTAGTTACCAGGTAGTAAGAAATTAATAAACTCTATGGGGGATGCGAGTTTTCTAAAGCTATAAAAGATGGCACATAGAGAGGAAATCTAGAGATTTCCAACTGCTTTTTAATGAAAAGGATTTTAAGTCAAGGTGCCCTAACCTATTGTTGATCCTTCGTGCTGTTGACGTTGCTGGGTGTAGAGGTGTCTTAACTTCACCCTAGAGCGCAAGCTATAGCTCTAAAGCTGCCTCTTTAAAAGTGAAAGGGCTTAAAGTCCTGCTTTCTACCATTCAGTCGTTTTTAATGACACCTTTCTGAAGTGCATTGAGAAAAATTCAAAGAAACATTAAGTATCTGTAATAATTAATGCTTGATTACACCTAATTTAGGTATCTCTAAAGAAAGATTGGCTACTCTGGTATTGGCACATTTTTATCATTGTGATTGTAGCGTTCCATGAAAGTATCCCTATCGTCTAACCCTGCTCAATCTCGGCAAGTTCGGCAGCAACTAGCAAACCCAGATGAGTCGTTGACTTATGAGTTGGGTAAAGCGGTTCAGGAGTTGCCCCCGCTTTACACTCGTTTGCTAGCTGTCACCATTAGCGTGATGGTTTTTGGAACTATCGCTTGGGCATACTTCAGCAAGGTGGATGAAGTAGCTGTAGCGCAAGGTGAATTGATTCCTTCTACCCAAGTTCGACCCGTGCGATCGCTTGGGGGTGGTTCGATTCAACAGGTTTATGTCAAGGAAGGCAAGAGTGTTAAAAAAGGCGACGTTTTACTAGACGTTGAGCCTGAAAAAACGAAAGTCCTTGATGCCGATATTGCTCGCCTCGAAAAATCTTCCAAGCTGATCCAAGACGATCTCAATCGTTTGGAAGCGGAGCGAGCGGGAAATGGACGCACCGGAACCGCCATTCAAGATGAATTTTTGAACGCTCGGCTTAGAGCATTTGATGAACAGAAAGCAGGCGCTGAAGCTGAGGCTAATCAGCAAACTGCCGCGATCGGAGAGGCGAGAACACGTCTTTCGAGACTGGAAGAAAATTTGGTCAACGCTCAAGAGAACCTTAGAAATGCTGGGAAGAATTTAGAAAACGCACAAGAGCAAGAAAGAGGTTTACGAACCTTACTGACGGACAAAGCAATACCCCGACTAGAATATATTCGGGCAAAAGATAATGTGACGAATGCCGAAGACAAAGTAGTGTCGGCTCAGGACAAAGTCGTTTCAACTCAAAAAGAACTCGCCGGACAGATAGACCGCATTCGCCAGTCTGAGCAGGGCTATCAAGCGGCGAAAAGTAAAGCCGACGGGCTTGCCTCCCAGCGTCAAAGCGAAATTCTCACTACACTGACCAAGCGCAAAGAAGAAATTGCTTCTACAAAGGGGCAGCTAGAACAATCTAGAAAACAACGAGAGTTATCAAAAATTACTGCACCCTTTGACGGTACGGTTTATTCGGTCAAGGCAACGAAAGGACCCGTGCAGCAAGGTGAAGAATTACTTTCAATTTTGCCTAAAGGAGAAGAAGTCGTTTTAGAAGTCAAAGTCTTGAACCGCGATATTGGATTCATTCAAACGGGGCAACCAGTTAAAGTGAAAATGGCAACGTTTCCTTTCCAAGAATTTGGTCTTGTTGAGGGTACTGTGATGAAGGTCAGCCCCAATGCGATCGTAGAAAAGGATCAAAACGGTCAATCTCAAGGACCTGTTTTTCCTACTCGCATTCATTTGAAGCAACAGGCGATCGATGTCAACGGCAAAAAAGTAGAACTCACCCCAGGAATGTCGGCAACTGGAGAAATCGTTACCCGCAAAAAGTCGATTCTCACCTTCTTGGTAGAGCCTGTGACGCGCCGATTTAGTGAAGCTTTTCAGGTGCGCTAGGGTTTTCTGAAAGTAAAACTTCGATCGTACCTTGCTGTCCATCTATACGAATTAGTTGCCCATCTTGCAAGCGTTGGGTTGCATTTTGCACATCCATTACCGCAGGAATCCGATATTCGCGCGCCACGATCGCCCCATGGGAGAGCCGACCTCCAACCTCAGCAATCAAACCGCCCGCCCGTGCCAACAAAGGTGCCCAGCCAGAATCGGTGTATGGAACTACGAGAATGGTATCTTTTCCAATGTTTGAAAGCGCCGCTAAGGTCATCACAACTTTTACCTGTCCCTCGACGATGCCAGGGCTAGCGCCAATTCCCTGAAGTTGCCGAACCGTCGATTTTTTGCTCAGCGTTGGCACGGGAGGCGCATTTCCGTAGACCAAAAAAGGAACAGAGGACAACGCTCGATCTCGCTCTAGTTGCGATCGACGCTGAGCAACCCCATCATTTATACTCGTCGTGAGCGGCGGCTCCTTCGGTTCAATCAATTGCCGTATCTCTTGAATTTCTAGATAAAAAATGTCGCCTGATTGCAATAATCGTCCACTGTTTAGCCACTGCTGCTCCAAAGCCACGAAACTCCAGCGCAGTTCAGCTAACAACCGACTATAAATTTCCGTAACTCGACCTTTAATATTCATCCGGCTCTGAACCGTATGTGCAAACCCTGAAAGTTCTGAAAGTTGAGTAGGTGCGAGCGGCACAGGGGCTGGGGCACTACAGAATTGAGCAAACAATTCACGGATAGGGATGGGTGCTTCTTTCCAAGTGGGCACTGCAATATCTGTGCCTACTTCACTGAGGTAGCCGTATTGTTCTAGTAACTGGTCAAATTTCGCAAGAATTATTTGCCCGTCAGAGGTTGAATTCAGCGCATCAAACAACTCTATAGATGAGGGTTGAGCAGCCTCGGTTAGCGGTGGCAAGACTGATCGAGCGGAATCAGCCAATGCTTGCAGCGATCGCAGGGCTGCAATTTCTGGAGTTGCACTGTTGTCTAACTTGACATCATCCACCTTAAATAGTGCTTTTCGTAAAGCAGCACTCAGCGGAGCCAAAATACTGTAGTACGTCGCTGATTTCAGCAACCCTAGAATAGAGTCAATTCGGTTCAACAACTCCAGGTCAGTTAAGCTTTCAGCAGGCTGCTGATCAAATTCAATCAAAGCTGGAGTTATTTGAAGGCGATCGCATTGGGTAAAATCTTTCGCTAAACTCAATTCACAGCCTATCAACCGCATCAACCCGATAGAATTTCGCAGCGTTGAAGTCAGCGGTGGTTTGCTAAATTTTGCACCTTTCGTTAAAAACTCTAAACTCTCCGGTGGCAGACCCATTCGCCGAAAAATTTGTCCTAATAGAGAGGCATTAAAGTAAGCACGAGAATAATGCAGCGTTGCAGTTTCGGCGAACTTTAATCCCAGCGATCGCTTCCCCAACACTAGAGTAAACAAATCACCCCAAACGCCACAGGTCAGCGGACGATTGATTGACCAGGTGAGGGGACAAATTATTCCTGGAATGACTTCTGCGGCAATCTTACGAGTCCAAATAGGTAACAACGTCGTAATGGGGCGAGTTTGTAACAGCCAAAGAGTTTGCCCATCATAGCTCCACTCAACATCTTGAGGAATGCCTTGATAGTGAACTTCCAATTGCCTTGCCCCGTAGGCAACCTGCTGAATAATTTGAAGTGGCACTTCTCCAGTCCCATCTACTTCTAAAATCAAATCATCCGGCATGAGCCAGGGTTGTGAAGGGTTGGGCGATCGCGCGATTCTTGACTGATCAACTTGCTGAAATACCTGATCGTCGATCACTACGTGATAGGTTTCCGGAGTTAACCGACCAGAAACGACCTGGCTTGCATCTCCAGGTAACGCTTCCACTACAACCGTTTCGCCACTTTGTAGAATAGGATCACGACTAAACGCAACTCCTGAAAAGACCCCACGAACTTGCTGTTGAATCAAAATCGCCATTGCCGTATCTAAGATTCCCAGATCTTGCCGATATTGGGTGGCGGCTGATTGGTTATAAGACTCAAAACAACGATTAATCGCAGGCTGCAATTCTTCACGCTTTGTAATATTAGCAATACTGTCATACTGACCAGCCGCAGAGGCTCCCTCAGAATCTTCCCCGATCGCAGAAGATCGCACAATAACAGGAAATTCGGGTGAGGGACTTAATAACTCGACCAAAGATTGCGGATCATCGCCTACTGCCAACACCCAGCCCATGGGCACCGGATAGCCCAATTTTTTGAGATGAGCCAATGTTGCCGCTTTTTGCCCATACTTATGGACATCCAAAAAATCATCTAAAGAGCGGACAGCACGATGTTGAAAGGGATCTTTCAATGAATCTCCTTGAAAAAACTTAAATGCAGTGCGAGAACTACTCTGTACAGACTGTGAATTAAGACTCAGATCATCAGGGATTTTGGTATAAATCCATCCCAGTAGCAAGGCTAGCACCCCAGTTGTAATAATTAAAGCTGGCTGATTTGGATTTAGTAAAATAGTGATCAAAATCAACAGTCCTAAAATACCAAACTGAGCTTGTTTGCGATCGCGCAAAGCTGTAAACCCAACGCCTCCCACTAAACAAACAAGACCTGCAACGACGGGAGCATGAACAAGGTATCCCCACACCACATTCGTTGTTCCTGCACCGCCGCCCAACCAATACCGTCCCATCACAAGCGCAATTAACGCCACAATTTCCCAAACAGCATCAGTAGGAAAAAAGAACCGTGCCAGCAAAACAGCAACAATTCCCTTCAAAGCTTCTGAACAAACTGCTAATATCCCTGCAAAACGCCCACCATGATAAAAAGCCGCAGACACACTGACATTGCCAGTACCCAGCGCTCTTAAATCTTTTGCAAAAAAGACATCTGTAACCCAACGAATCAGCGGCAGCCCGCCCAATAAAGGACAAATAACAAAGATAACTAGCGCGCCCCAAACTTGTATCAACGTCATCAGCCTGCTTTTTAATTAAAGTTATGAGGTCTTGTCATCTTTAAGAGAATGCTACAAGATTACTCAGAAATTTAGTAACCAATAGCAAAAAAATTCTCCATCAAAAAGCCCTCCCCGTGGTGGGGAGGGCTTCAATCTCACTCAACTGTTGAAGTCAGAAGACTAACCGTTGATGGAAGGTGCTACTAGAGCAACAGGAGTCGCTTCACCCGCAGCCAAGTCTAGTGGGAAGTTGTGT
>JBGSWI010000048.1:0-22349 GCA_041752515.1 Leptolyngbyaceae cyanobacterium
CGACCCAATCTCAACCTCTAAAGTAGAAGATTTAATGCATGAACTGAAGAAAGACTATAGCATTGTCATCGTCACCCACAATATGCAGCAAGCCACACGAGTAGCGGATGCAACTGCTTTCTTCAATGCCAGAGAGACAGATCAGGGCGGAAAACAGGGTTATTTAGTAGAATTCGGTTCAACGAACCAAATTTTCCATGAACCTAAAGAAAAAATAACAGAAGAATATGTCACTGGACAGTTCGGATAACCACTAATGATAGTCTGTTAGGACAAAAATCTATCCTTTTGACGGCGCAATGCGCCGCTCAAAAATAAATATCGCAACTCCAACAAGGCGACGATGATGCAAAAGCCTCAACGCGAACTGCATGACTACATCTCGGCGATCGCCGCCCACGCTGACGTGCAGCCAGGGTCGCCGTTACCGTTTGGCACCCAGGAAACGGGCGGCAGGGTAAATTTTGCCCTGTTCAGCCGGGATGCTAGCTGCGTTCAACTTGAGTTGTTCGACCATCCCGAAGATGCCGTGCCTGCCCGGTCGATCGATCTTGATGCCGCGTGCCATCGGACTGGCGATGTCTGGCACGTTTGGGTAAAGGGCATCAGTTCCGGTCAATTCTATGCCTACCGCGTGGATGGTTCTCACGCCCCCAGTTCAGGACATCGGTTCAATGTCAATCGATTGCTCCTCGATCCCTGTGCAATCGCGATTTCGCAACTGCCTTCGTGGTCTTTTGCAGCAGCACGCGGCTATGACCCATTGGCACCAGAACAGGACTTGTCATTCTCAACCGTGGACAATGCCGGGTCGATGCCAAAATGTATCTTTCTCAACGAGTCTTTCGAGTGGGAGGGAGACCGTCCACCCCGGCATCCGTGCGTTACGTTATTGGATGGTCGAGATGCATGTGGATGGTTTCCGGTTTGACCTGGCATCGGTGCTCGGTCGGGACGAAGCTGGCAACTTGCTCGCCAATGCCCCGCTGCTGGAACGGATCGCCGAAGATCCGTTCCTCAGAGACGTGAAGATCATTGCTGAGGCGTGGGATGCTGCGGGTGCCTATGAAGTGGGGAGTTTTTCAAAGCGGCGCTGGTCGGAATGGAACGGTCGGTATCGAGACGATGTGCGGCGGTTCTGGCGGGGCGATGAGGGGATGCTGGGTTTGTTTGCCAGCCGCATCTGCGGTAGTGCCGACATCTATACCCGCTCCGTCAAAGGCGAAGCGCCCCATGATCTGTTTGCTGTGGGGGAGGAACCGCTTTGGGACGATCCACAAACCTATCTCCTCAGCCCCCGATCGAGCGTCATCCTGCTGGCTCGACGCATACCTGAGCCACAACCGCCGACAGCCGTAATGGAGTCCCAATGAAACCTGCGAATCCCCATATCCTGACGATTAATGGCGGCTCATCAAGCATCAAGTTGGCTCTGTTTAAGTTCGGCGACTCTCTCCAACGGATGCTAGAGGGTGGGATTGAGCGCATCGGGCTACCGGAAGCGACCTTGCAGGTCAAAGGGCTGAACCCGGCGGATAACGTTTCACGGATGATCGCGGCATCGGATCACACGATGGCAGTTGACATTCTCATGGATTGGCTGGAGGGACATTGTGGGCGTGATACCTTGAGTGCGGTGGGGCATCGCATCGTGCATGGAGGACCAACGTATAGCCAGCCCCAGCGCATTACTCTGGCGATGCTTGAGGAACTGCACCAGATCAGTCCCTTCGACCCTGAACATCTGCCGGAGGAGATCCGGTTGGCCGAGGCGTTGCATCACCGTTTTCCCGACCTGCCCCAAGTCGCCTGTTTCGACACGGCGTTTCACCATGACCTGCCGCGCGTCGCCCAGATGTTACCCATCCCGCGCCGCTACGAAGCACAGGGCGTGCGACGGTACGGGTTTCACGGGTTGTCCTATGCGTTCCTGATGGAAGCACTGTCCCGCCTGGACGGAAGAGCAGCACACGGTCGGGTGATCCTCGCTCATCTGGGGAATGGCGCGAGTCTAGCGGCGGTGCATCACGGCAAACCTGTAGACACCAGCATGAGCTTTACCCCGACCGCCGGGGTGCCGATGAGTACCCGCTCCGGCGATCTCGATCCGGGGCTGCTAGAGTATCTGGCGCGCACCGAACAAATGAGCGTGCAGCAATTCAATCAGATGGTTCATTTCCAGTCTGGGTTGCTGGGTATATCCGAAACCAGTGCCGATATGCGTGACTTGCTCGATCGCGAACTGCAAGATGTGCGAGCGGCTGAAGCGATCGCGCTGTTTTGCTACCAGGTGAAGAAATGGATCGGTGCTTTCGCAGCGGCATTGGGTGGCGTGGACACATTGGTGTTTGCGGGTGGGATTGGGGAGAATGCCCCCACAGTCCGCAGCCGGATTTGCGATGGCTTAGGTTTCCTGGGCATTGAACTCAACGAATCGCAAAATGTGGCGAATCAGGGTGTGATTTCCTCGGAGACCAGCCGGGTTCCTGTCCGCGTGATTCCCACGGACGAGGCATTGATGATCGCCAAGTCTGTGTGTCGTGTTCTCGACCTGGGCTAAAAAAGCAGCCTAGAACCATAGTGACTAAAACCTATTTCCCGTAACCGCCCCATTAAATAAATGCCAAAGGAATACCCATTATGAAATCCACTGTCAATCGATCCAAAACGCCCCACGCGAAGCCCGATCCGAAGGACGATCCGAAGGACGATCTGAAAACCCTGCCCATGGATCAACTAGAGGCAAAACTGGAGTCGTCGCCAGAGGGTCTCAGTCAAGACGAGGCGAGTAAACGGCTGAAGCACTATGGACCCAACGAGATTAAAGAAGCGAAAACCAATCCATACCTGAAATTCCTCAGCTATTTTTGGGGACCGATTCCGTGGATGATCGAGGTGGCAGTGATTTTGTCAGGTGTGGTTGGGCACTGGGCAGATTTTTTCATCATTCTGCTGTTGCTGGTTGCTAATGCCGTAGTTGGCTTCTGGGAAGAACATGAGGCGGGGAGTGCGATCGCCGCCCTGAAGTCCAAGCTGTCCGTTAAGGCGCGGGTGAAACGTGACGGCAAGTGGATCACGCCACCGTCGCGTGAATTAGTGCCGGGGGATGCGATCCGCTTGCGCTTGGGCGATATTGTGCCAGCAGATGCGCGCCTCCTAGAGGGTGACTCGGTGGAGGTGGATCAGTCGGCACTTACGGGCGAATCCCTGCCTGCTACGCGCAAACCAGGCGAGGCCGTCTTTTCTGGTTCAATCATTCGCCAGGGTGAAATTGGTGCGATCGTCTATGCCACGGGTGAGCATACCTACTTCGGCAAGACGGCGCAACTGGTACAGACGTCACACGTCACTAGCCACTTTCAAAAGGCGGTTTTGAAGATCGGCAACTACCTGATCCTGCTGGCGCTGGCGCTGGTGACGTTGATTATGACCGTCGCGATTTCACGGGGCGATCCGCTCCTCACCACCTTGCAGTTCGCGCTGGTGCTGACCGTCGCCGCCATTCCGGTGGCAATGCCGACGGTGCTGTCGGTGACGATGGCAGTAGGGGCGCGACTACTCGCAAAGAAACAGGCGATCGTGAGCAAGCTGGTGGCGATCGAGGAATTGGCAGGGGTGGATATGCTGTGTGCGGACAAGACAGGCACGCTAACTCAAAACAAGCTGACACTAGGCGAGCCGTTTTGCGTAAACAATATTTCCGCCGAGCAAGTGATTCTCAATGGGGCGCTGGCATCGCGCAGTGATAATAACGACACCATTGATCTGGCGGTCATTGGCGGACTCAAAACCAAAGACGCGTTGCAAAGTTATCAGATTGAACATTTCCAGCCATTCGACCCGGTGCATAAACGGACTGAGGCAACCGTCAAGGGCGCGGACGGCAACGTGTTTAAAGTGACGAAGGGTGCACCACAGGTGATTCTGGCTCTGACCGAGCAGGCTGGGCAGGTGAAGTCTACCGTCGAAAAGGCGGTCAATGACTTCGCGGCACGCGGCTTTCGTTCATTGGGCGTGGCGCGCGCTGAGGTTGACGGTCAATGGCAGTTTGTGGGTGTATTACCATTGTTTGATCCGCCACGGGATGATGCCAAGACCACGATCGCCACCGCAGGCAAGATGGGTGTCCAGATCAAGATGGTCACAGGTGATGCCCTCGCGATCGCCCAGGAAACGGCGACAAAGCTGGGGCTGGGTGCAAACATCCTGGATGCTAGCAGCCTGGGCGACGTCAAGCAGCAGGAGACGGCTGAGTCTACGGAGTCGATCGAGAAAGCGGACGGTTTCGCCCAGGTCTTCCCCGAACACAAGTTCCACATTGTGGATGTCCTACAAAAGCACGGACACATTGTCAGCATGACGGGCGATGGCGTGAATGATGCCCCGGCGCTGAAGCAATCCGACTGCGGCATTGCCGTTTCAGACGCGACCGATGCGGCACGGGCGGCGGCAGACATCGTCTTGATGACACCGGGACTGTCGGTGATTATTGACGCGATCAAGGAGAGTCGCCGCATTTTCCAACGGATGAACAGCTACGCGATCTACCGCATCGCCGAGACGTTGCGCGTGCTGTTCTTCATGACGCTGGCAATTCTGGTCTTCAACTTCTACCCCTTGACAGCAGTGATGATCGTCATGCTGGCACTGCTCAACGACGGCGCGATTCTGTCCATTGCCTATGACAATGTGCATTACAAAGATCAGCCGGAGTCCTGGGATATGCGGCTGGTGCTGGGGGTTGCCACCGTACTGGGCGTGATTGGGGTTGTCTCCGCGTTTGGTCTGTTTTATCTGGGTGAGCGCGTCTTTCATCTCGATCGCGCCCACATTCAGACATTGATGTATCTGAAATTATCTGTAGCTGGACATCTGACGATTTTCCTGACGCGGACACGCGGTCCGTTCTGGTCTATTCCTCCCGCCAAGATTGTCTGGATCGCCGTACTCGGCACACAAACTTTAGCAACGTTAATTGCGGTCTATGGGCTATTTATGACACCGCTGGGCTGGGGTTGGGCACTGTTCGTTTGGGGCTATGCCCTGGTGTGGTTCGTGGTAAACGATCGCGTCAAACTGCTCGCTTATTGGCTTTTGAGCGCATCACGATCGAGTCGCCAGCCTTCTCTAAAAACAACTTGAGTCTTCGATCGCAGGTGCTAGGTGCTATCCCCATTGGTAGATTGTTGGGATTGTTGCATCAATAATCTCAGGGGGTGACAGTGAAGCTGAAAGCAATACTGGGTGGTAGAACAAAGCTTTCAGAAAATACGAAAATAGAGCGAGTTCAAGAAACTCGCTCTACCCAGTACAAATATGTTGCCACTATTTTATCAGGCTTGCCTATCCGCACAACTCTCTCAAATTCAATGGATTACGCTCCAGATGTTGGTAACACTGTTGCAAACAGAACGCCAAGTCTCGCTCGAACGGTTAGCAACTCTGTTTGCTCAACCGATTCAATTTGCGAGTCGTCGTCGGAACTTGCAACGGTTTTTGATACTCCCACAATTGAACGCTAAAAGCGTGTGGTTTCCAATTATCAAGTACTGGCTCAAGCAACACTTTGAGCGAGGAACGCGGTTACTCGCTCAAAGTGTTGCTTGAGCGCACGCAATGGAAGCACCATAATTTGTTGATGGTTAGCGTGGTTTATCAGAAGCGAACGATTCCGTTGTATTGGCAAGTCTTAGATAAGCAAGGACAAAGTTCATTGGTAGAGCAAAAAGCAGTGCTACGTCCGGTGTTTGCTTTGGTGCGTCAGTATCGTCCTATTATCCTCGGCGACCGAGAGTTTCATAGTGTGGCACTGGCTGCTTGGTTGCGACAACAACGCGTCCACTTTGTCCTGAGACTGCCCAAGAGTACCACGGTCGAGCAATTTCCCAAGGCTGGGTATACCCGTCTTGATGCGTTACCCCAGTTCCCCAGCATCGCTGTGCATGAAGTGCAAGTGCAAGTCACCCAACAGCAGGGGTTTGGTCGCTTCAATTTGGTGACGCGATGGAAGCGGGTGTACCGTCAGGGTAAAGCCAATCAACTCTGGTATTTGCTCACCGACCTCGATACGCTTGAGGATGCTTTGGCATGTTACTCGAAGCGCTTTTCCATCGAACCCATGTTTCGAGATTTTAAGTCCGGGGGCTACCACTTGGAAGATACCCAACTCACCGGTCAGCGCTTCTTGGCGATTGTCCTATTGATTGCTATCGCTTACTCCCTTGCCACTGAGCAGGGCAAACGAATTCGTCACAAGCAAGTGCAGCACTACGTGGGTCGAGTCGCTGAACCCGGACGCAGCCAAAAACGACACAGTGATTTCTGGATTGGATTGTATGGTCGCTTATGGATTGATTCGTTCAGTTGTTGGTCAATTTGGGCGGAGCAACTGATGCGTCTCAAACCCCAAAAACGAATCTTTTTCTTGCGAGGATTAAGGGCTATGAGCTTGATTCAGTCTTCCTTCCAGCCTCGTTGTCACCCCGTGAGCAGTTTTACACTACGAGCCGCTCTCGTAAGCAAAGTGGGGTTGGTCTGGGGCTAGCGATTGCCAGACGCATTATTGAAGCGCATGGAGGCAGCATTACAGTCAGTAGCAAACCTGGTCAAGGGGCTTTATTCACCCTTTCGCTACCCTTAGAATCATAAGTAGTTGATCCTGTTGTCTTGTTCCGTGTCACCTCTTCCACCTGACTCACAGCAAAAATCAGTGTAAAGGGTCGTCCCATCTCCCGTTTGACAAAGGCTTCTAGAAGTCTCACCTGCTTTGGCGTGACTGGTTTTTGAGATCGCACCGTTAATCGTACCTGTGGCGGTTTGCTTAACCAGTTTGTGTCAACGTTGACCAACTCCAGGTTCTGAAAGGTAGTGGTTCGGTTGATCAAAGCGGCTCGAAGGCTACTCTCCAGGCGAGTTTGTCGCACCATTTCTGCAAAGCTAACACTCAACGGTAACAGCAACATGGCTGTGAAGGCGATCGCCCACATCAAGGCTTTCTGAGCTTGCTTAAAGGGAGTGTAGCCAGCCAGTAGGAATGTCAGCATACAGGCGAGCGTAATACCCAGCAGGTTCGTCAGGTAAAGCAGAGCCGCACCTAGACTGAGAGACCAGTTCCCATGTGCCAACCCCAAACCCACCACACAAATGGGAGGCATGAGGGCAACAGCGATCGCAGTGCCTGCTAGACTTGTCGAAATCTTGGGTTCTGCTTTGGCATAGCCGCTGATACCACCTGCTGCAACCGCAATGCCCAAATCCAGCAAGGTTGGCTTCGAGCGGGACAGCACTTCACTGCCAAAACTCGAAATCCCTGTGAGCAGTCCCAGACCCGCAGCCAGTGCTACTGCTAACAAGGTTCCGACGATCACTGCAAGCAATCCTTGACGGAATAGGGGAATATTTCCAGCCAGTGCCCCAAACGCCAAGCCGCGAATGGGCAGCATTAGTGGAGCAATAATCATGGCACCAATGATGACCGCCGTGCTGTTGGTGAGTAGCCCGAAAGTGGCGATCGCACAGGAACCCACAATGAGAATCAAGTACACGGTGTTCAGTGTTGATTCTTCCAAGAGATCGTCCTGCAACTGCTGAAGTTGGACAGGCTCAATTTGTTTGCCTCGAAACCGCTTGAAGCGACTCCGGATTGACCTTAGCATCTCTTACCTCCTCTGCCTTGCCGTTTTAATCCCAAGCTAATTGTCTATGCCAAACAATTACTTTGTTTGCAGTAAAACTGGCTCTAGTGGCGCATCATTGGGTAAAGGCAGCATAGTTGAGTGGCTTTGGCTCAGCGTCGGCACTTGGGAGGATGACGCTTTATCCAGCAGATAGGTGATGCGATCGCCTGCCTGCCAGGTGTCATCTGCAATCATGATCTGAAAATGCTCCTCTCGCTTGATCAAAAGCGGCAGCAAATGACCGTCTGCGATGCAGGCTTTCAATTCAGCCTGTTGTGCTGCAAAGTCCTCCGACTGCAACACCACCTCGACAAGCTGCACGCCATTCTCAGTGAGAGACTGATTCCACTGATCAAGAAGGACTTGGGATGCAAAAGCGACCTTAATGCCCGTTGCGGCGAAACTGAGGTTATCTCCACTATTTAATGGCGGCTGTGATAAGATGGCGACTGTGTCGGGGCGAAACAATTCTAAAGCCCGTTGCCCCAAGATGCCGTTCAGTTCTGGATTGTTGGTCAGCGCCAGAAAGGTACTTAATGATGCGATCCCTTCTGCTTCTAGCTCCTCTAAATCCAAGTATTTGCTGATGATAGGAATATTATCTAGCTGAGCCGAGTTTACATTGCTAGCGTTAAGGTCGATCAATATCACCGTTTCCCCTTTTTGTTGCAGTAGCCGAACCAGCAATTGACTCAACGGATTATCTCCAACAATTGCGGTTCTCACCTGCCTTGTCTGCAATCCCAGCCAACGGGCAACCCAGCCTGCTGTGAGTCCTTGAATAAAGACCGTCATCAGAATGGTGAGAAAGACGAGGGCTTTAATCGCCTCACCCCCGTCGATGCCTTCTTTCGTCAGGGAAAGTGCAAACAAGGATGCCATCGAAGCAGCGACAATACCACGGGGGGCGATCCAGGACAAAAAGAATTGCTGTTTCCAGCTAAAGCCCCGATTCCAGGTTGATAGCAGAATGTTGATGGGGCGCACCACTAGCATTAGTGCTAGCACCGTCAGGACGCTTCCCCAACCTAAATCAAAGATGTTGGCGATCGACAAATCAGCCGCCAGCAGAATGAATAGCACCGAGTTTGCCAGAATGCCTAACTGTTCATTAAATTGTCGGATTAAGCGTTCTTCGGGGATGGCTGCTGCCCGTAAAATGATGCCCATTAGCACCGCGACCAGCAGCCCTGACTCACTTCTCAGAGCTTGTGCAAGGCTGAAAGCGCCCCACACTGCCGCTAGTACGACTAGATTCTTCAATTCTTGCGGCAAAGATTTAGATTGCCTCAGCAACAAGCTCAGTAAGCCGCCCCCAATCAGACCGATCGCTACCCCAATCCCTAATCTCAACCCCAAGCCCTTCAGCAGCAGCAACGGTATGGCAGTGCCCACCAAAACCAGCGGCACCTCCTTCTGACTCAAAACAAAGGTGAGGGTGATCACTGCCACGATCGCTCCAACCGGATCAATGAGAATACCCTCGCCCTCCAAGAGCGTTGCGACCCGTTGTTCAACCCCAACGAGCTTTAGCAAGGGAGTCACAACCGTTGGTCCCGTGACAACCACTAAAGAGGCGTAAAGAAAGGCGATCGCCCAGGGAAACCCACTCAATGTATGGGCAGAGATCGCTCCGCCCAAAAATGTTAGCAACACCCCGACCGTCACGAGATTACGAAGGCTGACGGAAACGCTACTCAGATCGCGAGTCTGTAAGTTCAGCCCGCCCTCAAAGAGAACCAGGGCGATCGCGAGCGAAACGATCACTTCTAAGCCGCTACCCAGAAGCGATGGCTCCAGAACCCCTAAGCCGCTGGAGCCTAGAATGATGCCAAACAGCAGCAGCAACACAATGCTGGGGATCTGAACCCATTTGGCTAAAATCTGAGCACTGATGCCAACCACAACGGTTGCGCTAATGAGAACTATGAGCGGTAAGGAATCTTCCATTCAAGTCAATCCGGTTAAAGTAGGCTGCTCTGAAGGTGCTGAAGCGATCGTAGCTAGATTATGCCAGTTTCGCTATGAAGTGTTGAGGTATTGCGGGATTCATCTAAGACAGTGCTCAAATACCGCTCAAAGGCTAACGTTCATCTTGTATGGATTCGCTTGGAGTTATTGCTTAAGGAACCGTCCATTGATCTAGGATATCTTTCACCAGCACTTCTTTCAGCCAGATTTGCACGATTACTAAAATTGGCAGTCCTAAAAATAACCCCAAAATACCAAAGAATGCTCCAAACCCAGTGAGTAAAGCAAGTGTTGTGGCAGGCAGAAGAGACACCTGCTGTTTCATGATGATGGGTGTAATCAGATTCCCTTCCACTTGCTGAATCACAAAATACAGCAGCAAGACTTCGATCGCTTTCCAGGGCGAGTCTAACAATGCTAGTAGAGCAGGCGGCACCACGCTGGCGATCGCGCCGAGATAGGGCACAAATGCTGATATGCCTGCAATCAGTCCATTCACAAAGGGCAAGGGAACTTGCAGCACAAGCAATCCGATTGTTGAGGCAACGCCAATGAAAGCCATGCTCAGGGCAATACCACCCAAGTAGCCAACTAGACCCGCCTCGCACTTTGAGAGAATGCTATCTGCGCGTTTGCGGTAAAAAGCGGGAAATATCTGAGTTAATAGATTGCGATATTGCTTGGGATTGACTAGCAACATCAGCGTCAATACGGTTATTAATAAACCATTGAGCAATAGGGATAGAGAATTAGAAAAAATTTGATAAAAATGAATGATTACCCAATTAGCAATTTGTTGAAGCTGGAGGCTTAAATCATTCAGGCTAGGAAGATTGCTAATGACTCGACCTGGAATCTGATCCTGCATCCAGTAATTGAGATTTGCGACCCGTGCAATTGCACTTGGAATGAGCTCGATCAGTTGGTCAATTTGCCCCGTGATCTGGGTAGCAATTAAAGTCAGAAGCAGCCCCAACAGCAGGAGCACGATCGCGACCGTTAGCCCGATCGCAGCACCTCGTTTCAGTCTAGATTTTTGAAATTGACGCACAAATCGGTTCAGCCCAACTGCAAAGATAACCGCCATGAAAAACAGCAGCACGATCACTTGAATCTGCCACAGCACATAGAGCGAAATCACTAGCGAAATCAACCCAATCCAGCGTCCTAATGTCAAAATTATGCCTTTGGCTGAGTGGAAGAGAGAAGCTGCTTAATCTACACCTTATCAACCTTCTCATTCCTGCTGATTTTGATTCAGCTTCGTCTAAAGAATCTATACCGCAAGAAATATACCGCGCTCTATCTCATGAGGGATATCAAGTTAAACAGTAAACATAGCGACTGTTTAACAACTTATCTTGCTCAAAAGATACACGACTCTGATCCGATTAATAGTTAGGTTTGGGTGAAATGGCGAATTTAGGAGAATAGTAATGAAACTTCGTTCTCGGTACACTTCAACGTTAGGCGTGACAATGCTCACTTTAGGACTTGCGGCGGGCGCGATCGCGCCCTATCTTGTTGAGATTCCGGCTCCAGCAGTGGCGGCTACCTCTGCAACTACCAGCTTTCCTGACACCCAAAATTATTGGGCGCAGCCGTTCATTCAAAACCTGGCAGAACGTAATATCGTGACGGGTTATCTTGACAACACTTACCGCCCCGAACAGCCCGTCGCTCGTGATGAATTTGCCGCGATTCTGCGACAAGCCTTTTCTCAACCTTCGGAACGAAAAATTGCTAGCGGCAGTGTTTACAAGGACGTTTCCCAAGGCTATTGGGCAGCCTCGGCAATTGAGGAAGCTTATGAGATGGGGTTCATGAAAGGCTATCCGGGTGGCGTGTTTCGTCCGAATCAGTCCGTTTCTAGGGTTGAAGTATTAGTTTCGCTAGCTCAGAACTTAAACCTACCTCCAACGACCGTCGCTACTGTCAAACCTGTTATTGGAGCGGTCGCAACCCCTACTCCGATGCAGCCCATCGCTCAGAGTCCGATGCAGCCCATCACTCAGAGACAGACTAAAAGACAATTCATGTTTCCCCTTGCCATAACTGCGTTAATGCAGCCGCTGATGACAACTCCTGCAAAAGCCATTGCTGCTGTCAACCCTCTTCCAGCGAATAATCCGCCGCAACGCGCAGCCTCTGTCCCGCTGAGCAATCCGCCGCAACGCCCAGTCTCTCTAGCGGTGAGCGACTACTATCGAGATGCTGCCCAGATTCCTCAGTATGCGGTGGATGACGTTGCGACAACAACCGCAGCCGGAATTGTCGTTAATTATCCCGATCTACGATTGTTGCAGCCAAATCAACCTGCAACTCGTGGTGAAGTGGCTGCCCTGATCTATCAGGCGCTTGTCGCTCAAGGTAAAGCTGCCCCAATCGCAGACCAACCAGCGGCTCAATATGTCGTGGGTCGATAGGTTTAACCATTGAGGAGAGTTGTTATGCAAATGGCTGAACGAGAATCATTGGAATCGAAACTCGAAAAAATCGGCAATGTTTTACGGCTGACTGGGTGGATTGGGCTTTCTGCCCAAATTGGCTTTGGTACAATCGCTGTGCTGATGCTGATGTTTGCGATCGCGGGTCGAAGTTTCAGTCAGGCGACGGCACTGCCATCGGGTGCAGTTCCTGGGGTTGTCGCTAACGTCAATCGGGGAACTACTCCAGGCATTGGGATTGGTATTTTTTGGGCAGTCTGCGGCATTTTAGCGCTGCTGGTCGGCATTTACTTTGCCTTTCGTCAAACGCGACTTGCCAGACGCTTACGTCATGCAGACACGATGAAACATCCGACGAAAGCGGAGGTCATGAACGTGTTGCGATTAGGCACGATCGTGGGCTTAGTTGGAATACTGCTGACCGTTTTAGGCGGGGGAGCGACGCTGGGAGTGCTGCTCTCAAAGTCGATCGCTCAACCTCAAGGTATTGCTATCTACGATCCGACTCGTGGGATTCGCTCGATCGATATCATGGTAGCAATGGCAAATATGAGCGGAATTGCTGCACATCTTGTGGGAACGGTTGCGTCTCTCAGCGTCTTTGAATGGCTGCATCGTTAATTCACTAACAGGTTCAGCTTTTTTTGACTGCTTGATGTTTTAAGAATCACAAGCCGCTTCTTTGAGAAAAAGCCAATGCGACAGCTTCTAGTGCAAGTGCCACAGGGGTGCGGAAAAACAGTTGTAGAAATTGCCAACGCCTGTGAGGGCACTAACTTGGCACGGTTTGAAGCTGCTGGAGTCGATCGATCGCTGGATTTGGTATTCGTTCATATTTCCAACGGCAAGGTTGAAGTACTGCTTAACAAGCTGCAAGATATACCGGACTTAAGCTTTACGCTGCTGCCAATGGGGGTAATGGCGCTGCATCCGCCTGCTGATGCGGCTCCTGACCAAGTAACAAACGTGGAAGAGCGCAGCCCGATCGAGATTTTTCTCTCAGGTTTGCAAAGCACTGGGTCTTGGAAAGGGTTTCTTAGCTACGCCGCGATCGCCGGAGTCGTCGTTTGGATTGGCTTGTATACCAACACGAGCTACCTCTTAGTAGCTGCAATGCTGCTGGCTCCGTTTGCCGGTCCCGCGATGAATACAGCCCTGGCAACCGCAAGGGGCGATCTCCAACTGCTTCGGCGCAGCATTGTCCGGTATTTTGCCGCTTTGAGCGTCACGATCGCGACAACGGCTCTGCTCAGTTGGGTGCTTCAGCAGCAGATTCCATCTAACTTGATGATCGACAGCAGCCAAATTTCTACCGTTTCGGTTTTGATTCCGCTGGCAGCGGGAGCCGCCGGAGCGCTGACCTTGATCCAGTCTGATCGCAGTAGTTTAGTGTCAGGAGCCGCCACTGGTATGTTGGTTGCGGCATCACTGGCTCCACCCGCCGGCATTGTGGGGATGGCAGGGGCGATCGGACGTTGGGATTTAGCAATCAATGGACTCTTTTTACTGCTGCTGCAATTGGGCGGCATCAATTTCTCGGCTGCTCTAATATTTCGCTTGTTTGGAGGGCTATCCACTCAAGGAGCGCGTTATCAGCGTGGGCAACGGGGCGTGTTTCCAATCTCAGTGGGGCTAAGCGCGATCGTGCTAATCGGGTTGCTGATCTGGCAGTTTTCTAATGCGCCAAACTTGCAGCGATCGAGCCGCGCTCAGCGGGCTAATGCTGAGTTACAGCAGGTGGTGCAGCAAAGCGATTCCGCTCAACTGGTTGAGTCCAATGTGCGTTTCACTAGAGCTAATATTCATGGGCAAAATACCTTGCTGTGTGTGGTCTATGTCCAGCGCAATCCAGAAATAACGCGATCGACTGAACAAATTCGGGCTAATTTGACGCAAGCCATTCAAACTCGTTTATCGGCTCAAGACTTCAATGCGACACCGCTGGTCGATGTGATTGTGCTAGAAACTCCTATTGTTAAACCATAATCGTTAAACCATTTTGTTGAATCACCACAATGCAGTACCTCGATCGACCTGAAAAACAAGCCATCGAACACGAGCAACAGCAGATTTTGCAGCAGCTTGAAGACTGGCTAGAACTGCCGATGCTAGGGTTAAGCCTGGTTTGGCTCGGTCTCTTTGTGGTGGAACTGATTTGGGGACTGACTCCCCTTCTGGACACGACCAGCATCGTGATTTGGGGAATATTTATTCTAGAATTTCTCCTTAGACTCTCTCTAGCGCCTCGCAAAGTTGCTTACTTTAAAACCCACTGGCTCACTGCACTTTCACTGTTATTGCCTGCCTTACGATTGTTGCAGTTTGTGCGCGTCATGCGAGTTTTGCAAACGACACAAGCAGTCCGGGGATTGCGACTGCTGCGCGTCTTAACCCGAACCAATCGCAGTATGCTGCTGCTGGCTAACAACTTTAAGCGGCGCGGATTTGGCTATGTGGTGGCACTGACGGCGATCGTGACGTTTGCAGGTGCCGCTGGAATGTATGCTTTTGAACAAGAAGCTCCAACTGGAGCAGGATTTGAGCATTACGGAACAGCTTTGTGGTGGACAGCAATGCTGATGACCACGATGGGATCGGATTACATCCCGCAGACGGCTGAAGGTCGAATTTTATTTTTTCTGCTGGCACTGTATGCGTTTGCCATGTTTGGCTACGTGACGGCGACTTTATCTACATTTTTTATTGGACAAGATGCTGACGATGATGAAGCAGAGATTGCTGGGTCGAGAGCGATCGAGGCGCTGCGAGACGAAATTATCAGTTTGCGAACCGAAATTCAAAGCTTGAGGCGAGACAATCGATAACCTCAGACAGAGGTTAATCCTAGGGGTTGCAAATAAGATGCAGATGAGAACTACAACCGCTAAACAATGAATGCAGAAGTGTCAACGCTCTTAGGCAAAATGCAGTCAATGCTAAATGATTTCATCGCATTGTTGCCAAACATGGTACTGGCGTTGATTGTCTTTGCTATCTTCTTCTTTGTTGCTAGAGCAATCAAAAGAGTGGTTAGAAATCTGACACGCGATCGCCGTCAAGCTCGCAACCTGGGCATGGTGCTGGGGCGGTTAGCACAAGGAACAACGATCTTAATCGGCTTGTTTATTGCGCTGTCGATCGTGATTCCCTCGTTGAAAGCTGGCGACCTAGTACAGCTACTAGGAGTGAGTAGCGTTGCGATCGGTTTTGCGTTTCGAGATATCTTACAAAACTTTCTAGCGGGTATTTTGATTCTGTTAACTGAGCCGTTTCAGATTGACGATCAAATCGTGTTCAAGAATTTTGAAGGGACTGTCGAAAATATTCAAACCCGCGCCACAACAATCAGAACCTATGACGGTCGGCGCATCGTCATCCCCAATTCTGAGCTATTTACTAACTCAGTGATCGTAAACACTGCCTTTGACCATCGCCGTTTGCAGTATGACATCGGCATCGGTTACGGGGATGATATTGACGAGGCGCGGCGGCTGATTCTAGAGGCAATGCGTCAAACGAATGGCGTGTTAGAAACTCCTGCTCCGGATGCGATCGTCGTTGATCTCGCAGGCAGCACCGTCAACATTCGCGCCCGCTGGTGGGTAGCTCCTCCTCGCCGTGCCGATGTGTTAGACCTGCAAGATCGCGTTTTAACGAACATCAAAAACACGTTGGCGGATCATGGTATCGACTTGCCCTTCCCGACGCAGCAAATTCTGTTTCACGACCAGACCGAAGCCACGGATGGCGATCGCGCTCATCAACGCGAAGGCTGGCCCGCTGGCAAGGGTGACGTGCCGCAATCACGCAGCATCAGTAGTTCACTGAAGCGACTGGCTGAGATCAAGGCTCAGCGAAACGGTAATTCAGCAGACAGCGCAGCCCACGATGCAGCAGTAGAGGAATAGCGAATGGGAACCAAGTTTAGCAAGCTGTTAGATTCGCTGCACTCTAGCTTTTGGTTCATTCCAAGTTTGATGGTGATATTGGCGATCGTGTTCTCGTTTTTGACCATTCATCTTGACCAAACCTCAAAAACAGACGTGATTGGGCAGTTGGGGTGGGCTTATTCGCTCGGTCCGAGCGGTTCACGCGCGATTCTTTCTGCAATTGCAGGTTCAATGGTGAGTGTGGCTACGACTGCATTTTCGATCACGATCGTTGCCCTTCAGCTTGCGTCTTCGCAATTTGGTCCGCGTCTGCTGCGTAATTTTATGCAAGATACTGGCAACCAGATTGTCCTAGGGACTTTCATTTCCACCTTCGTATATAGCCTGATGGTGCTGCGAACCATCAATGGGGTTGAAGAAAATGAGTTTGTGCCTCACATTGCCGTCACTTGTGGCATTGGTCTAGCGATCTCCAGTGTTGGCGTTTTAATCTACTTTATTCACCATTCCGCCACCTCCATCCAAGTGGATCATGTGATTTCTAAGGTGGGATGTGAGCTAGATGAAATGATCGATCGACTCTTTCCCAAACAGATGGGACGTGGCGCATCGAAGCATCGAGCAGAACCACTCCCCTCAGAGATTCCAGCCAATTTTGATCGCGAGGCATCTCCCATTCCGGCGAATAGTAGTCGCTATGTGCAAGCGATCAATATAGACCAGTTAATGCAAATTGCAACAGAGAGCAATATCCTGCTTCAGCTTCAGCGTCGTCCTGGAGATTTTGTGATTAAAGGTAGTCCTTTAGCATTAATTTATCCCGCAGAATCGGGTGGCAAAAAGCTGGTTAAACAAATCAATGATGCCTTTGTCTTGGGTTCGCAGCGCACCGATCAGCAAGATGTCGAGTTTTCGATTAACCAACTAGTTGAGATTGCAGCACGCGCCCTTTCACCGGGAATTAACGACCCATTTACTGCCGTTCGCTGCATTGATCAACTCAGTGCAGCGCTTTGTCACCTGGCACAAAAAGAGATTCCCTCTGCCTATCGTTATGATGACCAAGATAAGCTGCGCGTCATTGCAGAACCGGTGACTTTTGTCGATGTGACGGATGCTGCTTTTAATCAGATTCGGCAGTATGGGCAAACAAGCGTAGCAGTCACGATGCGGTTGCTAGAAGCGATCGCCGTCATTGTCCCTTTTACCCATACCAAAGCAGACCGAGCCGCACTGTTGCGTCATTCCAACATGATCGATCGCGGTAGCCAAGAGGGAATCACCGAAGAGTTAGATCGCAAGGATGTCAAAGAACGCTATTTAGCTGCTGTGAAAGCGATCGGGAAAGCTTGACATAAGGAGAAAAGATGCTGTCTATCAACTGGAAAGGATACCGCTTTGCTGCCTGGGTTGGGCAAACGCTACTTGGAATCGCTGTTCTTGCTGCTGCGATTCAGGGAAAGTGGCAAAATGCGATCGCTTTGGCGCTCTTTTTGATTGTCTCTCTTGTATTCGTCGTGAGAGATAACAAATTGCCTACCCTATTTGACTTTCTGTTTGTCCTTGCTGCTTTACTCAATGCGGCAGGCTGGGCGTGGGGCTGGTTTTATGCCCCTGGTCTCTATGATGAACTGGTTCACGGCTTCACGATGTTTGCGATTACGCTGGCTTTAAGCTTTTTGGTTTATGGCTCAATGCTGCCAGTTTTTCGGCAGCATACACTCCTCTATTTGCTGACGATCACTAGTTTTGGTATGGCGATCGGCGTGCTTTGGGAAATCACAGAATGGTCAGCAGGTAAAATTTTAGGAACAGAAGTGATTGGCAGTGTGGATGATACAGTCATTGACCTAATCATGGACACGTTTGGATCGGCATTAGCAGCCCTTACTAGCCTTTGGGCGTTGCCAGAGTGGACGGATTCAAAAAGGCTAAACAAAAATTAAGATGACCTGAACTACCAAAACCGACGCTAATCGTTAGCTTGCGATAAATACTGTTTGGAGAAAGTAATGAAATATATATCTTCTATCTTGTTAACTGCTGCGTTAATTCATCCATTTGGCTTGTTGTCGAGTCTGCCAGCGATCGCTCAGTCCAGATATTGCAACGATCCGGGTCCAATCCCAGCGGCTGAAACGACTAGAGCATTGGAGCTACCCCAGTTTGGCGTGACGCTCACCATTCCCTCCAATTTCAGAGCCATTCTTCGCAACAATGGCGCAGTTGAAATTGTCAATCCTGGGACTTATCAAGTTCTGACCTGTGTTGCCAAAGGTGGGCAGGCTCTAGGACGGGGATATGCTTCTATTATCGTCCGATCGATTAAGAATCCTAAACAGCTTAATTTGCAGCAATTTGTTGCACAAAATACCCGTCTGCAAGGGCGTATTTCTTCCTACTCTCTGGGCGATCAACAGGGGTATTTAGTGCAATCACGTTCAGATAGCAGCGCTCAATTCTGGATCAATCCAGCAGACGTTCCAGACGTTGTTGTGATCTCGGCAGGCTGTGACTGTAGAGGGATGCGTGATCGATTAGTTTCGATTCTAGATCGGTCTAGTCTATTAACCTCTAGATAAGCAGACAGCAAGTTTCTACCATCAACCTTGATAAGTGGACGGTTGGCGCGATCGCCTGCTGATGTTGAGACTTTATGGCATCCTGTCATACGGTAAGGTGAGTTGTTTGAGCTTGCCTGTCTCACTTGATGTTGAACCGTCGTAACACCAGAATTTAACCCATGCTTTTTTCCATTGCGATCGCACCTTTACTCAACGAGCTATCGTTTCGTTTCTCTTCCTTGCCGCTTTTAGCAACGACTGAGGCAGCTAATGCGCCCATTGTTCTCACTGGCGTTTTACTGAGTTTAGTCGTGATTTACCTTGCCAGTAAGCTAGGCGGTGAATTGTCTAAACGGCTAGATTTACCACCAGTCCTAGGCGAACTAATTGCAGGTGTTGTGGTGGGAGTGTCGGCGCTGCATCTGCTGATGTTTCCAGCAAGCGGTGCTCAAGCATCTGATTCTGTGATTATGACCATCCTGCAACAGATTGACCACCTGAGTCCCGATGCCTTGTCGAGCATCTTTCAGTCCCAGAGCGAGGCAATCTCCATTCTGGCTGAACTGGGAGTCATCATCCTCTTGTTTGAAATTGGTCTGGAATCAGACTTGCGGCAACTCAAAGAAGTGGGGTATCAGGCAACAGTCGTTGCTCTTGTGGGCGTTGCTGCGCCCTTTGCAGCGGGCACAGGTGGATTGATGTGGCTGTTTCATGTCCCAGCGATTCCGGCGATTTTTGCGGGTGCTGCCCTCACTGCCACTAGTATTGGCATTACCTCTAAGGTGCTGTCAGAACTGGGGCAGCTCAAATCCAAAGAAGGTCAGATTATTGTGGGTGCCGCTGTCATTGATGATGTGCTAGGCATTTTGGTGCTGGCGGTTGTGGCGAGTTTAGCCAAAACTGGAGCGATCGACATTACCAATGTGATTTATCTGATTATCAGTGCCACAGCCTTCTTAATGGGTTCGATTCTGCTGGGCAGCTTCTTCAACAAAAGCTTTGTAGCCATTGTTCAAACGCTGAAAACACGGGGAAATATCGTGATTCCAGCATTGACCTTTGCCTTCTTTATGGCGTTCCTGGGCAATGCCATTCATCTGGAAGCCATTTTAGGTGCTTTCGCTGCGGGGTTAGTGCTTGATGAAACTGACCAGCGCAATGAGTTAGATGCTCAAATCAAGCCAATCGCGGATCTTCTGGTGCCCATTTTCTTTGTGACAGTCGGTGCCAGAGCCGATTTAAGTGTGCTCAATCCAGCCGTGCCTGAGAACCGCGCTGGGTTAGTCATTGCCGCTTTTTTGATGGTTGTAGCGATCGTGGGTAAGGTCATCACGGGTTGGTTTGTGGTGGGGCAACCAGGTATCAACCGACTGGCGATCGGCATTGGGATGATTCCACGGGGCGAAGTAGGGTTGGTCTTTGCGGGCATTGGTTCTGCCAGTGGCGCACTCAGCAAGCCTTTGGAAGCCGCCATTATTATCATGGTCATTTTAACGACGTTTTTAGCACCGCCGTTTCTACGCCTTACGTTTGGTGAGTCGGCACCGCAACAGTCCGTAGAACCAATCGATTAATCAGGTGAGTCTAGGTCGCCACAATCAGCATCGGCTTCAGTTAGCAGGTGAGCTTGGTAGCGCTAGCATAGTATAGAACTGAGGGAGGGAGCTATATTTCTATGAGTTTCAATGCTCTTAGCCGAAGAGTCAGTCTTTCTAACTGCAAAGTGAACCCAACTTACTATGTTTGAAAAGATTCTAATTTGCACAGATTTTGGGCAATAATACGGGCTTCTTGCTCTCCATCTAGGAGTTTCGCGACCGGTGGGGTCCCACGACGATTCCCGTTGAGCGTCTCTTCAAAGCCTTGCTCCACCAGTCGTTGTCGAATATTTTCCACCGTTTTGGTGCGACAGCTAAACGCTTCGGCAATTCGCTGGTCTGTCCAGTTTGAACCCTCGACATCAGCCTTGAGCAGAATCTGCGCTCGACGCACTTTCTGTCCACTACCCTGCAATTTCTTAATTACCTCCCGCAGATCGAGTCGTTCTGCTTCGCTCAAGCGAACGATATACTTCTTCTGCATACAGTAATCTCCTTGCTCTATCGAGTTTCGCCGATTGAACTACATATGATAATCCTAATTCTTAATTGTGACGCTGCACTAGGCAGTGTCCAGGATTTACTCCTTGAATATCTAGAAAGACCGAAACTAGGTCATCGCGGTAGATAAAACTACCTGGGACTTCACCCCGAATAATTTTGCTGAATATCGAATTACCCATAGGAAAAGAAGGAATATAACAATTATTAGGCTGAAAGATTCTGCCTAAGATCTCAGAATGGGTAAATAGACGGAAACATTCTGCCTAATGTCCCAATCCGCCGTTTAGATCGAATCTTTCCGCATAATACGCTGCTGGAGGTGTTTAGGCAGAATCTTTCCGCATATTTTCCGATTCGCTACGGAGATGAGTAGTTGTATTATTAAGCACACCGTATACATGCCTCTCACTCCTCATGCAGCAGCGCCCGAAGAAACTGTTGGATCAGGTGCGAGATGTCATCCGACTCAAACACTACTCCTACCGAACCGAAGAAACCTACGTACAGTGGATTCGCCGCTTCATCCTGTTTCACCACAAGCGGCATCCCCAAGAGATGGGCAAAACCGAAATCGAAGCGTTTTTGACCCATCTGGCTGTCCAGGGAAGAGTTGCTGCATTGGACGCAGCACATTAATCGGTTTGGTCGTTACAGTTTGGATATGGACCGTTGCCCTCCTCCCATTGATTTTGGCATTCCTGTCGTCTCCCAAAAGTCATCGGATCAATGATTTTCTTGAAAAGTTGTCTCCTGGAACTTCCACCAAGAAAAGGTTTCAGCCGATGTGGTACTTAATTGCCAAGAACGGTGTCATACCCCAACTGCTCACTAACGACCAGAATTTTTCCGCTGCTATAACTAAGCCTAGATCCACAAACCCACTGAATAAAAAGCTCTTGCCAACTCACATTAAATAGGAGGCAAGAGCAAATCGATCGCTAATCAGATTGAATCAAATCAAACGCTAATCGCTGGAATCTCTTCAATTGGGTATTTAGCTGACTTCCAGGCTTTTAGACCACCCATCAGTTCGGCAACATGTTGATAACCAGCTTGCCGCAGTTTAAATGCAGCTTCAGCCGTTTGCTCATCTGTGTCCCCGTAAACGTAGATATCCCGAACCAATTCGAGGCTGGCACAGGCACGATCAACAAGTTCCTCAATGGGCATCGCGATCGCGCCCATAATTCGTCTAGCGTTAAAAGCGTTTCTATCTCTGACATCAATAATAGTCAAAGCAGGTTCTCCCCAATCCAATCGGTTCTTCAGAGCATCAACGCTAGATTTATCCTGAATAGCTTGGGGGATAAGAATAGATCCAAAAAAACCAGCCATATTTCACCTAGGGTAAAGAGTAAGGTCAGAATGCTGTAGCTGTGATGAACAAAGCTGTAGATTAAGATGCAATCTACGCTGATTTACGATCTAGGCAACTCGCCAAATCGACTTCTGCTTGACTGAGCTTAGGGGTAGCCTTGAGGTTCAAAGCTCTCTCAATTTGGTCGTTGCCCATTTCGCTCAAAGCTTGCTTAAGGCTAGGTTGACTGAGCTGTTTGGGTAACTCAGATCTTGCAGCATTCTCGATAAGCCCAACCAGGCAATGATTTGAGCGTGATTTCACATCCATATTTTGCTGCGATGTCAGCTCGAGTTTCGATGAGTTTGAGCAATTGGCACCAGAGGACAGAAGGAAACAAAA
>JBGSWI010000049.1:0-10816 GCA_041752515.1 Leptolyngbyaceae cyanobacterium
TGACGGCGATCGCAATAGCGGTGATGGTTGGACTGGTCGCGATCGCTCTCACAACCCTGTTTCGATTGATCTACAAACTGCTTTCTTTGTTCATTGCCAAATTTTTCTAAGGTTTGCGCCAAAAAATTGGGTAATCCTTTATGTATTTGTGTGGATTGATGCCCTCTGCTACCACTTTCTTAGTCATTTAAGTAGTAGATTGAGGATCTCCTTCAGCCACTCGATCAGGTCGTAATTTAATGAATAGTAATGGAATGCCTCCGAAACAGGGCTTATATGATCCGCAGTTTGAACACGATGCGTGCGGAGTGGGGTTCATCGTTCACCGGACGGGGCAGAAATCTCACGAAATTGTTGAGCAAGCCCTGACAATTTTATTGAATATTGACCATCGGGGGGCTTGCGGGGCTGAAACCAACACCGGAGACGGGGCAGGGCTATTGATGCAGATTCCCCACAAGTTTTTGCAAAAGGCAATGGCGGCGCAAGGGATTAGCCTGCCTGATGTCGGGAGCTATGGCGTTGGGATGATTTATGCTGCGCCCGATCGCGCTCAGCGCTCAGCGAGTCGGCGGATCTTTGAAACCATTGTGACGGAAGAGGGGCAGCGCGTTTTAGGCTGGCGGGATGTGCCAACGGATCATTCGTCTTTGGGCAACACGGCGAAGGCAAGTGAGCCGTTTATGCAGCAGGTATTGATTGGGCGATCGCCTGATTTGACCGATGATTTGGCGTTTGAACGGAAGCTCTATGTGATTCGCAAGCGATCGCACTCGATGATTCGGGCGACTCAGATTGATCCTTATTGGTATCCTTCTAGCCTGTCTTGCCGGACGATGGTGTATAAAGGAATGCTGATGCCCGTGCAGGTGGGGCAGTATTACCCTGAGTTGCATGATCCTGATATGGAGAGTGCGTTGGCGCTGGTACATTCCCGCTTTAGCACCAACACGTTTCCAAGCTGGGAGCGATCGCACCCCTATCGCTACATTGCCCACAACGGCGAAATTAACACGCTGCGCGGCAACATTAACTGGATGCACGCCCGCCAATCGCTGTTTGCATCTGAGCTATTCGGCGATGACCTGAAAAAAGCCCAGCCGGTGATCAATATTGACGGCAGCGATTCGCTGATTTTTGACAATGCCCTGGAACTGTTGGTGCTGGCAGGGCGATCGCTCCCCCACGCCATGATGATGATGGTGCCGGAACCTTGGGCGGCTCATGAATCGATGAGCGCGGAGAAAAAAGCATTTTATAAGTATCACTCGTGCTTGATGGAACCGTGGGATGGTCCCGCCGCGATCGCGTTTACCGATGGCACGATGATGGGCGCAGTCCTCGATCGCAATGGCTTACGTCCCTCGCGCTATTACGTCACCAAAGACGATTTGGTGATTATGGCATCCGAGGCAGGCGTATTGCCGATTGAGCCGGAGCGAATCGCCTTTAAAGGACGGCTGCAACCGGGGCGGATGTTTTTGGTGGATATGGCGCAGGGGCGCATTATTGCGGATGAGGAAATTAAGCAGCAGGTTGCCACGGAGCATCCTTACGGCGAGTGGCTGAGTCAGCATATGGTGTCGTTAGCGGCGCTCAAAGATGCACCCGCACCCGCAGAAATCCCGTTCACCGCTCCGCTCTTGCAACGGCAAACCGCTTTTGGATATACGTTTGAGGATTTGCGACTGCTGCTCACCCCGATGGCGCGAGATGGCGTGGAAGCGATCGGGGCAATGGGTGCCGATACGCCGCTTGCTGTGCTGTCTGATCGTCCAAAACTGCTCTATGACTATTTCCAGCAGTTATTTGCTCAGGTGACCAATCCCCCGATTGACTCGATTCGGGAGGAAATTGTCACCTCTGCGGAAACCACGATTGGTTCAGAGCGCAACTTGTTAAAGCCAGAACCGGAAAGTTGTCGTTTGATTGAGCTTAAAACCCCGATTTTGAGCAATCAAGAACTAGGCAAGCTCCAACAGATTGATCAAGCGGGTTTCAAGTCGGTGACTTTGCCGATTCTGTTCAATCCCAAAGCGGGTGTAGCTGGTCTGGAACAGGCGATCGAGGAGATGACCGCGGCGGCAGATCAGGCGATCGCCACGGGGGTTAATATTCTGATTCTCAGCGATCGCGCCATTGACCCCGATCATGCGCCCATTCCCGCACTGCTAGCCGTTGCCGGACTGCATCACCATCTGATTCGAGCGGGCACTCGCACCCGTGTGGGTTTGGTGCTGGAATCGGGCGAACCCCGCGAAGTGCATCACTACGCCACGCTGATTGGCTATGGCTGCGGCGCAATCAATCCCTATCTTGCCTTTGAAACGATCGCGGATATGATCCAGGAAAGGCTGCTCGTGAATGTGGACTATGCCACCGCCTGCAAAAACTACATCAAAGCGGCGACCAAGGGCGTGGTTAAAGTTGCCTCCAAAATTGGTATTTCCACGATTCAGAGCTATCGCGGTGCCCAGATTTTTGAGGCGATCGGGCTAAATCAGTCGGTGATCGATCGCTACTTCACCTGGACTGCTTCTCGGATTGAAGGGGCAGATCTGAACGTGATTGCTCAAGAAGCGATCGCCCGTCACCGTCACGCTTTCCCCGATCGCGAAGTGAATGGGCACACCCTGGATGTGGGCGGCGAGTATCAATGGCGCAAGGAAGGCGAGGCGCACCTGTTCAGTCCCCAGGTGATTCACACGTTGCAACAGGCAGTTCGAGACGGTAACTATGAGTTGTACAAACAATACGCCGCCTTGGTCAACGAGCAAAACCAAAAGCACTTCACCCTGCGGGGATTGCTTGCTTTCAAAACCCGCCAACCCGTGCCGATCGACGAAGTGGAATCGGTGGAAGCGATTCTGAAGCGCTTTAAAACAGGCGCAATGAGCTATGGCTCGATTTCCCAGGAAGCCCATGAAGCCTTGGCGATCGCCATGAACCGGATTGGCGGCAAATCCAATACGGGTGAGGGCGGCGAAGATCGCGATCGCTACACTTGGACAAACGATCAGGGCGACTCCAAAAATAGCGCCATCAAGCAGGTTGCGTCTGGTCGGTTTGGGGTGACCAGTCTCTATCTGTCGCAAGCGCGGGAACTGCAAATCAAAATGGCACAGGGCGCAAAACCCGGTGAAGGCGGTCAACTTCCCGGCAAAAAGGTCTATCCCTGGATTGCCAAAGTCCGCCATTCCACGCCCGGTGTCGGGCTGATTTCGCCACCGCCCCACCATGACATCTACTCGATTGAGGACTTGGCAGAGTTGATCCACGACCTGAAAAATGCCAACCGAGCCGCCCGAATTAGCGTCAAGCTGGTGTCGGAAGTGGGAGTAGGCACGATCGCCGCTGGAGTTGCCAAAGCCCATGCCGATGTGGTGCTGATCTCTGGCTACGATGGCGGCACGGGCGCATCTCCCCAAACCTCGATCAAACATGCCGGATTGCCCTGGGAACTGGGTTTAGCCGAAACCCACCAGACCTTGGTGCTAAACAATCTGCGATCGCGGATCGTGGTTGAAACCGATGGACAGATGAAAACCGGGCGCGATGTGGTGATTGCTGCCCTGCTCGGTGCGGAGGAATTTGGCTTCGCCACGGCTCCCCTAGTCACCCTGGGCTGTATCATGATGCGCGTCTGCCACCTCAACACTTGCCCCGTGGGAGTTGCCACTCAAGATCCGCAACTGCGCGAGAAGTTTACCGGAGATCCTGCCCATACCGTTAACTTCATGACCTTTATTGCTCAGGAAGCACGGGAACTAATGGCACAACTGGGTTTCCGCACCCTAAACGAAATGGTGGGTCGCACGGATATTTTGGAGCCACAAAACGCGATCGCCCATTGGAAGGCAAAAGGATTGGATTTCTCCAAAATTCTTTATCAGCCGCAGGTTTCAGCCGATGTCGGACTATATTGCCAGATTCCCCAGGATCACGGGCTGGAAAAATCCATCGACATGACCAAACTGTTGGAACTTTGCCAACCAGCGATCGAACGGGGCGAAAAAGTCACTGCCACCTTACCGATTACCAACGTTAACCGCGTCGTGGGCACCATCTTGGGCAACGAAATTACCAAACGCCACTGGGAAGGATTGCCAGACGATACGGTGCATCTCCACTTCCAAGGCAGCGCCGGACAAAGCTTTGGAGCCTTCGTGCCATCAGGAATCACCCTAGAACTGGAAGGCGATGCTAACGACTATTTGGGCAAAGGATTGAGCGGCGGCAAAATCATCCTCTATCCACCCAAAGTTTCCACGTTTACGGCAGCAGAGAACATCATTGTGGGCAATGTGGTGTTGTATGGCGCAACTTCCGGCGAAGTCTACATCAACGGCATTGCCGGAGAGCGTTTTTGCGTCCGTAACTCCGGCGTAAATACCGTCGTGGAAGGCGTGGGCGATCACGGCTGCGAATATATGACGGGCGGCAAAGTGGTGATTTTGGGTGAAACCGGACGCAATTTTGCCGCTGGCATGAGCGGTGGAGTTGCCTACATTTTGGATGAAGCAGGCGACTTTGCCACCCGCTGTAATCCACAAATGGTGGGCTTGGAAACCCTGTCTGACTCAGAAGAAATCGCCGATCTGCGCCAGCTAATCCAGCAGCACATCGACTACACGGGCAGCCCCAAAGCCACCCAGGTGATCGCAAACTGGGAAGCGATGGTGCCTCAATTCGTCAAGGTGATGCCCAAGGATTACAAGCGGGTGCTGCAAGCCATTGCAGACGCGATCGCCTCTGGACTCAGCGGCGACGATGCTCTCACCGCCGCCTTTGAAGCCAACATCCGCGACGTAGCCCGCATCGGCGGAAGCTGATTACAATTGCTAGCTACAGTCAAAACTTCGCAGGAAAAGCAATCGGTAAATGAAGGGTAGAACGGTCAGAATGTATCTTGTTGACGGTATTCCTGGTGGTGTGATGACCGTTGAGATTATGAATTGGACGGGCATGGTCACAGTTGCACCCAGAACGCAGTTAGCAGATCTCGCAACTCGTACTGAAATAAGGCGAACGGGCATATATGTTTTGGCTGGGGATAACCCAGAAAGTTCTACCCTTCCTGAAGCTATTTATATTGGTGAAAGCGATAGTGTCTGGGAGAGGCTAATTCAACATAGTAAAGACCAAGCTAAAGATTTTTGGAGACGTACTGTCATCATTACTAGCAAAGATGACAATCTGACCAAAGCTCATGTTCGTTATTTGGAGAGCCGCTTAATTTCGTTAGCAGTTCAAGCCCAGCGTTCAAAGATTATCAATGGGACTAATCCAGACATACCTCGACTTCCAGAACCTGACGTAGCTGATATGGAATACTTTCTTGAGCAGGTGCAGATGTTGCTTCCTGTCTTAGGTCTTTCCTTTTCTATGCCACTACTAACACTGAAAGATCAAGAACCGACTGAAGCTATTAGTCACGAATCACCTATCTTTTACATGAACTACAAAAAAGCTACAGCATTTGCACAAGAAGTGAATGACGAGTTTATTATCCTCAAAGCCTCGACCCTTTGCAAAGAAGAGACTTCTAGTTTACCTAGCTCATACAGACAACTTCGCTCTCAACTTCTAGAAGATGGAAGATTAGTAAGTTCTGATAATTCCGACTGCTGGAGACTGACGCAAGATTTACCCTTAACAAGTCCAAGTGCTGCTGCCTGCATAGTGGGTGGTTTATCCCTAAATGGACGAACAACTTGGCAAGTCAAAGATGCCAATCAATCTTATGCAAATTGGCAAGATTCACAGATTGAGAGAGCAGAAAAAGGGATAAAACCTGAGTTGACGCAAGGTAGGTTGCTTTGACCTTCCAGTAAAACATTATTTTTCTCGATATAACCTCAACTGGAACATCATCATGGGAAAACCAACGGGCTTTATTGAATACGTGCGGGAATTGCCAGACGATCGCGCACCGGACGATCGCATCGGCGGCAGTTAGGTCAAAATATCGAGGGCGATCGCCATGGTACAACTATCCTCTAAAACTATCAGCCTAGAAGAGTTTCTGAAACGACCAGAAACCAAACCTGCCAGTGAGTATATCGACCGTCAGATCGTGCAAAAGCCCATGCCGAAAGCTCGCCACTCTCGGCTCCAAAGCAAATTACTCAGTGCCATTAATCAGGTGACTGAATCAACACACATTGCCTATGCCTTTCCGGAATTACGATGTACGTTTGGCGATCGCTCCACGGTTCCCGATATCGTCGTTTTATTATGGGAACACATTCAGTTTGACGCGAACGGAGAACCGATCGACGATGTGCGAGTTTCCCCCGATTGGACCATTGAAATTTTGTCGCCCGACCAAAGTTCTAATCGTGTTACTGGGAATATTTTGCACTGTCTTAAACATGGGTGCCAGTTAGGATGGCTGATTGATCCCAGCGATCGCTCAATTCTGGTCTTTCAACCCAATCAACAACCTGAATTACGCAGTCAAGAGGATGAATTGAAAGTTCTTACTAAAATTGAGCTTAAGCTGACCGTCAATCAAGTTTTTGACTGGCTAACCATGCAGAATGCCTAATTTTCACGCTTCTAAATGCATTCTAATCACCCTAGAACTGAACCTTTAACATCAGGCAGAACACCACAATGGGAAAAACAACGGGCTTTATTGAATATGTGCGGGAACTGCCGGACGATCGCGCGCCGGGCGATCTCAATGTTATTGGATAGGTATGAAGATTCCATCTGATGCAGACATTCCCGATCAAAAACTAACTGCTTATTTGTTGATATACAAACCACGAAGTGACAAGTCCAAGTTTTTGGCAGCAGCAGGATTTACAGACCAAAACCCAGACGCATTGAAAATGGCAATTCAGCAATTAATTGATTCTGCGGAAGCGATGGAAGATGGAGGGAATGAGTATGGGACTTTTTATCGAGTTGATGGAGAAATAGTTGGAATCAATGGGAAATGTTTAACCGTCACTACCATTTGGCTACAACGACAAGTCGATAACAAATTTCAGTTTGTAACTCTCAAACCGTTTAAGGAGTCACGCAAAGATGCTTAAGCTATATCAGGACGTTGCGCTGACTCGCGATGTGCCAGAAGACAACCTTAAAGCCGGAGATATTGCCGTATTAATCGACTTCATGCCCCATCCAACCGGGGGCGAACAAGGATGTTGTTTAGAAGTGTTTAATGCAGTGGGTGAATCGATCGCGGTTGTAGCAGTTCCCATATCCGCTGTGAAATCGCTCCAGTCTGACGAAATTTTATCGGTGCGATCGCTACCGCGTGTGAGCTAAATCCTTTTTGTTACTTAATCAAACTATTCTTATCTTTGGGACATCATCATGGGAAAACCAACGGGCTTTATTGAATACGTGCGGGAACTGCCGGACGATCGCGCACCGAGCGATCGCATCCACGACTGGAGCGAGATCCATCGGCACCTGCCAGAAGACAAACTTCGTGACCAAGGTGCCCGCTGCATGGATTGCGGTACGCCCTTTTGCCACACGGGCACCATCATCAGCGGCATGGCAAGCGGCTGCCCAATCAACAACCTGATTCCCGAATGGAACGACCTGGTGTATCGCGGATTGTGGCATGAAGCCCTCGATCGCCTGCACAAAACCAACAACTTCCCCGAATTCACGGGTCGAGTTTGTCCCGCTCCTTGTGAAGGCTCCTGCGTTTTGGGCATCACCAATCCGCCCGTCACCATCAAAAATATCGAATGTTCCATCGTCGATAAAGGGTGGGATGAAGGCTGGATTACGCCCAATCCACCTAGCAAGCGGACGGGCAAAAAAGTTGCCGTGATTGGGTCGGGTCCTGCGGGTCTATCTGCCGCTGACCAACTGAACAAAGCCGGACATTGGGTGACCGTCTTTGAACGCGCCGATCGCCCCGGTGGACTGCTGATGTATGGCATCCCCAACATGAAGCTAGAGAAAGAAGCGATCGTCCAGCGTCGCCTCCAGCTATTGGAAGACGAAGGAGTCACTTTCCAATGCAACACAGAAATCGGCAAAGACCTACCCGTTGAGCAACTGCTGAGAGAGTATGACTCGGTGATGCTGTGTACGGGAGCCACCAAACCCCGCGACTTGCCGATTCCCGGACGAGAACTGAATGGTATCCACTTCGCCATGGATTTTCTCACTGCCAACACCCAAGCATTGCTAGACCAAAATCCACACACGCCCATTTCCGCCACTGATAAAGATGTGGTTATCATCGGCGGCGGCGACACAGGCACCGACTGCGTAGGCACTTCCCTACGCCATGGCTGCAAAAGCCTGATCCAGCTTGAAATTATGGATAAGCCGCCCCTCACCCGCGCCCCCAACAATCCTTGGCCAGAGTGGCCCAAAGTCTACCGGATGGATTACGGGCAAGAAGAAGCCGCCGCTGTGTTTGGCGACGATCCCCGTGGTTATCTCACTACGGCGACAAAGTTTGAAGGGGATGAAACCGGCAACGTCAAAGCCATCCACACGGTTCAAGTCAAATGGGAACGAAATGAGAAAGGTCAGTTTATTCCCCAACACATTCCTGGAACTGAACAGGTGCTGCCTGCTCAATTGGTGCTGCTGGCAATGGGTTTCCTCGGTCCCGAACAGCCATTGCTCGATTCCTTGGGAGTCGAACGTGATCCCCGCAGTAATGTCAAAGCTGATCCCACAAGCTACCTCACCAGCATTCCGAGTGTATTTGCCGCAGGAGATTGTCGCCGGGGACAAAGCTTGGTGGTCTGGGCAATCAATGAAGGACGCAGTGCGGCGCGGGAATGCGATCGCTACCTGATGGGCAGCACGGATCTACCTTCATAGCCAGCAATGGCGATCACGCTTGAAATAGGTTACAACAAGAGCGTTCAATCATTTGCAAGCCATCCATGAGAATTGGTGATCCACTCCAGCACCGCCTAAAGTCGCTTTCTGCTGTACTGAAGCAGTTTCAGCCAATTCTACTGATTCTGTTCCTGTTGGCATTTGGAGTAACGGGATTATTTCACAGTGATCCCGTGTTCACTCAATCGCGCCAAGAAATTCGTGGCGTTTGGATGACGAGCAACGATATGGATATTCTGCGCGATCGCCAAAAAGTGCAGGCTGCTACAAGCCAACTTCAGCAGCTAAACTTTAACACGATTTATCCCGTAGTCTGGAATGCAGGTTACGTCCTGTATCCTAGCGCTGTCGCTCAACGGGAAAAAATTCAGCCCTTTGTCTATCAAGGAGTAGACGGGCACGATATTTTGGCAGACCTGATCGCCCAAGGTCATCAACAAAAGCTGCTGGTGATTCCCTGGTTTGAGTTTGGTTTTATGGCTCCGCGCACATCAGAGCTAGCCATGAACCATCCCGAATGGTTGACCCAAAAGCTTGATGGTAGTCAAACTTCCATCAGCGCGGCAGGAGAAGTCGTCTGGCTGAATCCATTCCGCCCGGATGTGCAAAAATTCATCACCGATCTAGTGCTAGAAATTGTCACTCAATACGATGGAGACGGCATTCAGTTTGACGATCATACCAGCCTACCTAGCGAATTTGGCTACGATCGCGACACCATAGCGATGTATACCAAAGAAATGAAAAAAGCGCCGCCATCCAATTATCAAGATGCCGCATGGATAAAATGGCGAGCCGATAAAATCACTGCTTTTATGGTCAAACTTCGGGCTGCTGTCAAAGCTAAAAAGCCACGCGCAGTCTTTTCCATATCGCCCAACTATTACGATTTAGCCTACCGCCTGCATCTACAAGACTGGCTAACATGGGTAAGGCGGGGCATTGTGGATGAACTAATTGTGCAAGTGTATCGCCCAACTTTACAGAGTTTTGTAGAGCAAATTGATCGCCCTGAAATTCAAGAAACTCAGCAGAAAATCCCCACTGGAATTGGAGTTTTAGCGGGATTAAGGAACAAACCTGTTGCAATGTCGCAAATTCAGGCACAAGTTCAAGCCGCCCAAGAGCGTAAGCTGGGAGTTTCCTTTTTTTATTACGAAAGCCTTTGGAATGAAACATTAGAGCCGGCGATCGCCAGACAATCTGGATTCCAAGCCCTGTTTCCCACGCCTGCTTCCCGTTTCAGCCAGCAGTAAATCTACATACATACGCCTTTGTAAGTAATGCAACCCTGCACGTTGAAAGCCTCAATTGATTTAATTACGGTTCCTAGAGTGAGGCTGATTTAATTCTTTACATTTTGCTAGCGCCGCTTCATAAACTTGGGTATATTCCTTGCCTCCTAGCATGACATCCCCATAATATTCATAAGGTTGAGAGCCATAAATGGGTAATGGCTCATCCTCTGGGTAGTCTTCTTTTGCTTCTTCGATCGCTGCTTTTAGTTTTTTAACCGTTAACTCCTGAGCCGGAAAGTAGTAGAGATCAGCCGCTTTTCTGCCCAGATAAGGCAACGATGGATCAACAATGCGATCGCCAAACTCAACCCAGCCGTGCTCAATTGGGTGGAAAGGTTGCCCTTCAAAGCTGATGAATCCCTGCACATAAACCACATCCTTAATGACCAAAGCTGCCTTATAGGCGTTTTCAAATGGTGATTTAGCCTTACTGCCAATCTGCTTCGCTGTCGAATTTGAAAGTGCTTCGTCAACTAATTTATTCAAAAGATTTGCCCTTAAAGCGTCTATAAATATTTTTATTTTAGACTGAACTCTTCCCATCAAAAAGCCCTCCCCGTGGTGGGGAGGGCTTCAATCTCACTCAACTGTTGAAGTCAGAAGACTAACCGTTGATGGAAGGTGCTACTAGAGCAACAGGAGTCGCTTCACCCGCAGCCAAGTCTAGTGGGAAGTTGTGT
>JBGSWI010000050.1:0-14309 GCA_041752515.1 Leptolyngbyaceae cyanobacterium
AAGTTCTTCGAGATTATGTCAAGCAGTTGCCCAAAGCCTGATAACTCTGTGGCTGAAGCAGCCACGCGAAAGGGTTCGCTACATCCCACGCTTAAAAGACGTGGGCTTTGCTCCCCTCTCGAACTCTCCCGTTCTGTAAGGTTGAAACTGTATCTAGAGAGTAGTTGGCAGAAGTTCCTCATCCAGATGGCAAGCAAAAAAAGTGGATCGAGAGGACGGCGATCGCAGAAACTCATCGCTCACCTTTAGGAATGATTGATATTCTGCTGTTCTTACCTTAGGATAAGAGATTCTCAAAGGAGTTTTTTCACAACTGTTGATGGTGCCGTTTAGATGGGTCGGAGCGCGATCGCCCAGAGACAATCGGCAATGTGAGAGGCAGTGTGAGACTAAATCGTGAGATTCAAAGGCATAAGAAGATGGATCTACTGGAATATCAGGCAAAAGAATTATTTCGAGCAGTGGGCATTCCAGTGTTGCCCTCTCAGCGGATCGAACGGGCAAAGGATTTGAAAGGATTGATCATTCCCTACCCGGTGGTGCTGAAATCTCAAGTTTACAGCGGAGAACGGGGGCGAGTTGGTGGGGTGCGGTTTGCTGAAAACACGATTGATGCGATCGCCGCAGCTCAAACAATTTTCAACCTATCGATTATGGGCGAATACCCCAAAGTTCTATTGGCAGAAGCGAAATATGACGCTGATCGAGAGTTTTATCTGGCTATTACGCTCAACAGATCGGTGCGTCGCCCCGTGTTATTGGGATCACAACAGGGCGGAGTTAACGTAGAAATGGCGATCGACCATATGCAGCACGTTATCGTCGAACAAGAGTTTTCCGCTTACTATGCCCGCAGACTGGCGCTAAAAATGGGGTTAGAAGGCACTCTAATTGAATCAGTCAGTTTGATTATGGAAAAGATGTATCAGCTTTTTGTGCAAAACGACCTAGATTTGATTGAGATCAACCCGTTGGGTGTAAGCGCTAGTGGCGATGTGATGGCGCTGGATGGCAAGATTAGCGTTAACGACGATGCCTGGGCGCGTCATCCGCATTTAGAGGCTTTAATTACTAAGCTAGAAGGCAGCAGTCCTCGCTCCTCTGACATTTCCATTGTGCCGATGGAATCTGACGGGCGGATTGCGATCGTATGCAATGGGGCTGGGTTGACGATGGCAACGATGGATTTGGTTTATCAAGCGGGCGGCAAACCGATTAGCTTTTTGAATGTTGGGAGTGAAACTCGTGCTGACTTTTCACCCGCCCAGCTAAAACACCATCTTCAAGAAGGATTAGAACAGATTACCCAAAACAACCAGGTGAAAGTGGTTTTGATTAATCTCATTAGCAATTTAGTTCCCTGTGATGAAGTTGCCGAGGTGATTGCTTCTTCGGTTCATCAGCGTATCCCCAGAACTCGCTCCTTGAACGGCATTCGACCCGATACACTGATTGCTCAATCCACCCGATCGCCCGCAATGGTGGTTCGACTCGTAGGCAGTGAGTGCGATCGCGCCCAATCGCGCCTGGAAGCTCATCAAATCTCTTTACTCGACAATTTGGATGAGGCAGTCACCCAAGCGGTTGCCCTAGCAAAATTAGGTCGTAGTGCAGCAGAGTGACCCGCCTTGATGGTGATCAATCACTAAACTTCACTCAATTTTTTCAATAAAACCCGATGGACTGTGACCAAGATTGCAGCAGCATCGGCAAACTTCCGTAATTCTGAACATAGAACCTGCGGTAATCTTCTTCTTCCGATTCAATTTTTCACTGTGCATCAACGCTATTACTCGAATTGTCATGAACTTCACCCCTCAAAACAGAGTCCTTATTCAAGGAATTGCGGAACCTTTAGCCGCCATACACGCCCTTCACATGAAGACCTATGGAACTCAGATCGTGGCGGGTGTTAGCCCAGGGCACGGCGGCAAAAGCGTTCATGGAATTCCTATCTTTGACTTAGTAGAGATGGCACTGTCGGCAGTGGGCGAGATTGATGCCACTATTATTTTCACCCCTCCCTATGCCGCTTTGGATGCGGCTCTAGAAGCGATCGCGGCAGGCATTCGGCAGATCGTTCTAATTACAGAGGGCATTCCTCCCTTAGATATAGTCAAATTGCTGCGTAAGGCAGAAACGACTGAAACGCTGGTGGTGGGTCCCAATAGCCCCGGTGTGATTGTGCCAGGAAAATTGCTGTTAGGCATTCACCCCGTCGAATTTTATATGCCGGGTTCTGTGGGCTTAATCAGCCGCAGCGGCACATTGACCTACGAAATCGCTCGTGAATTGACCCTCGCTGGGTTGGGGCAATCCATGGGAGTGTGCATCGGCGGCGACGCGATTTTAGGGTCATCTTTTCCCCAATGGCTCGAAATCATGGATGAGGATGAGCATACTGACATTATCGTGCTGGTTGGCGAAATTGGTGGCGATAGCGAAGAGGCGGCGGCTCACTACATTGCCGAAGCGATCGATAAGCCTGTAGTTGCCTACATCGCTGGACATACTGCCCCAAAAGGTCGGCGTGTGGGTCATGCTGGGGCGATTATTGCATCCCAAATTTCTACATTGGGCAGTGAAATTGGCACTGCTGCTAGCAAAACGACGGCATTTGAGCGCGCAAAAATTCCGGTAGCCAACTATCCGTCTCAAATTCCAACCTTGGTAAAAAAGACCTTAAGGCTGCCTAACCTGGCAGCTAAAGATCTGACATCTAATGTCTAGGGGGTTTCGGCTGCGCTCAACATATAACGTCTGCGGGTAGAGCGTAGCCAAAATTCAGAAGCGACACCAACCATGATTGCTAGATTAATCGGGTGATGTGTTTGATAGGTCAATTGCGTCGCTTCGACCCTGATATAATCACCGCAAGTAGGGTGATTTCGGGAGGATAATATGGTGTGGCAAGTGATTTCAGGCGGAGTGACAGCACCAAAAGGCTATCGAGCAGCGGGGATTACGGCAGGGTTGAAGCCCTCTGGATTGCCAGATCTAGCGCTGATTGTGTCAGATGTGGAAGCGATCGCGGCGGGAGTGTTTACCCTTAGCGTTGTTCGAGCCGCCTGTGTTGACTACTGCCGCGATAAACTGCACACCAAACCCAACGCCCGTGCGATTCTCTGTAATGCAGGGCAAGCAAACGCGGCGACTGGGTCACAGGGCATTGTAGATGCTATAGAATCGGCTCAATCGCTCAGCCAACGATTGGGGGTTTCATCGGACGCTATTTTGCTAGCCTCTACCGGCGTGATTGGGCAACGGATTAAGCTAGATATTCTAAAGTCTGCCTTACCCACGTTAGTTGAATCCCTGTCAGCCGACGGATCGGATGCCGCCGCCAAGGCAATTTGCACCACGGATTTGGTGCCAAAAGCGATCGCCCTAGAAACGACCTTTGGAGATAGACCCGTTCGGATTGGCGGCATCTGCAAAGGCTCTGGTATGATTCACCCTAATATGGCGACAATGCTGGGTTTCATCACCTGCGATGCAGCGGTTTCCCCTCAGCTATGGCAACAAATGCTGAGCCGCGCTGTAGACAAAAGTTTTAACCAAATTACTGTAGATGGCGACACTAGCACCAATGACACCGTATTGGCATTGGCAAACGGCGAATCTCGCACCCCCGCCATCACCGAGCCGGGGGCTGAAGCCGACAAGCTAGAAGCAATGCTAACGGAGGTGTGCATTTACTTAGCCAAAGCGATCGCGCGGGATGGTGAAGGCGCAACCTGCTTGATTGAAGTGCAAGTTACGGGTGCTGTAGACGATGTTTCCGCCCGGAAGGTCGCCCGCACGATCGCCGGATCATCCCTCACCAAAGCAGCAATTTTCGGACGCGATCCCAACTGGGGCAGAATCGCTGGGGCGGCTGGACGCGCCGATATTCCCTTTGATCAAGACGACTTGCAGATTAAGCTGGGCGACTTTTTGATGATGGATCGAGGTCAACCACAGCCCTTCGATCGAACGGCTGCCAACGCCTATCTCAAACAAGCCGCCGCAGGAGCTTACCTGCAAGAAGATACCGTTTTGATTGCTCTCAGCATAGGAGATGGCTCTGGATCGGGGACTGCTTGGGGCTGCGACCTCAGTTACGATTACGTCAAAATCAATGCTGAGTATACGACCTGAGCGATCAACAAAGCCTATCGCAAAAGTCTGTCGCACTAAGCTGAACAACACCCTAAGCCCAAGCGATCGCGCTGCTTTGGCACATTGAGTTTTGGCTACGCTCAACCCGCAGACTTTAGGATGTTGAGCGCAGCCGAAACACTCTATTCACTGGCTATCATACCCTTTGAATTTTGGGTTTTGTTCGCGTTCGCGCAGCGTGTGCATTGCACTCAGCGTCTCCGTAGCTTTGGCTTCCCGAAGGGTAGGAGACGCTGCGCGTTGGCAAAGCCAGTCCGAAGGACTTACAAAACTCAAAACTCAAAACGGTATCAGAACCTTAGGGTTGAGGCACCCATACTGAAACCGCCCCCGCTGGACAGCGAAACTCTGCCCAGCCTTTTTCGTCGGTCGTCACGGGTTCATCAATGTGTCCGGTTAAATCGATATAAGTGCGGTTGGGCTGCCCCACTTCCATATGCTTGCTGCCCTCATCGCCATTGCTCACGACCACTGCCATGCCGCCCAGATGGTCTTCGTCGCCTAATCGCGTCCAGCCGATGGTATTGGGATGGTCAAAGTAGTCGTACTGTTCCCCATAGGCATAGGTTTGGCGAGCGTGAAGCAGCTTATCGAGCAAGAACTGATGTTTATCTAGCCAGACTTCATGCTCATTGCCATCGTTGCCCGTGTCTTTATATTGAGCGCCGTAGTAGTCGGGATAGAACACACAGGGGTAGCCTTCTCGGCGCAGTAGGATCAAAGCATAGGCGATCGGCTTAAACCAGGGTTCCACCACCGATTCGAGAGATTGCAGGGGTTGAGAATCGTGGTTATCTACCAGCGTCACCGCTAGAGCAGGCTGGTCTTTCACCAGTGTATTGTCAAAAATTTGACGCATATCATACTTATTGCCCGCTTGGCTAGCCACATGAAAGTTGTAGTGGAGCGGTGCATCAAACAGCGTCACCTTGCCATCGGTCGTTTCGATAAAGTTATGGAGAGCCTCTACGTCATAAGACCAGTATTCACCTACTGCAAAGAGATCTCGCTTGGCATAGTGACTGACATGATCCATCCATTCTCGGAAAAACTCAGCGGAAACGTGTTTCACAGCATCAAATCGAAACCCATCTACGCCGGTGGTGTCCATGTACCACTCGCCCCAATATTTCAACTCACCCACCACTTCTGGGTTATCCATGTCGAGATCGCAACCCATGAGATAGTCAAAGTTACCTTTTTCTAGGTCAACATTGTCGTCAAATTCTTTGCCCTTGAGCAGATAAACCGCATTTTCACCTTCGTTATATGCGTTGTAATCGATCGCATCAAAGTGCCACCAATGCCACTCCATCGTTGAGTATTTGCCAGCGCGACCGGGAAAGGTAAAGTGAGTCCAGGCTTTGATTTTTTGATATTCACCAATCGCTTCTTGTCGATTCTCAGCATTGAGAGGAGTGGCTTCTGCTTCTTCTTCCGCGTCGGCTCCTAACTTATGATTTAGCACCACATCGGCATACACTCGAATCCCAGCTTTTTGAGCCGCTTTAATGGCGTTGAGGTACTCTTCTTTCGTGCCGTACTTGGTTCTGACTGAGCCTTTCTGGTCAAACTCACCCAGGTCAAACAAGTCATAAGCCCCGTAGCCCACATCCATGCCGCCACTCGTGCCTTTGTAAGCAGGGGGTAACCAAACGGAAGTCACTCCAGCTTTGGCTAATTCATCAGCCGATTCTGCTAATTGATTCCACAGGCTTCCATCTTCTGGAAGATACCAATGAAAATATTGCATCATCACACCGTTTGTTTCCGACACGAGCGCCGCCTCCCACTAAGGATAGAAATAGAAACTGTTTGATTTGTATATGTTTGTAATATTAAATGAGAGAAAAGAGCCAAAACATCCGTCCTGTGACCAAAACAATATCGACCGAATGATAGATACTTCATCATGCTTCAATCTGGCGATCATGGTGCTGAATCTTTATCTGGCGATCGCTTTTCTATTTCATCCGTTGCTAGTTCGCGCTGAAGAGTTTCTTGTAGAGCATTTAACACTGCGATCGGATCAGCCGCTTCTTGCATCACAATCGCCTCTGGATCATAGCGATCGCGCACATTGGGCAGATCTGCCCGGAGTTCTTCCAAAATCGCAATGATTTTGGCAATTTTTTGTTCGGATAGCAAATTGAGTTGCAGCATCAATTGAGTCCGCTGTTCGGCAAAATTCTCTTCTCGATTTTGCTCTACTAAAACTCCTGTTGAAATTAATAAAGCCGCTGCATCTAAACCTTGCTCTGACCAATGAAATGCTGGAAAATCGAACGGTAAAAATGGATTAAACAAGCTGCCCACAATCCAAATCATGAACCCTACTACTAAGACATACAGAAACGCAGGGTGTCCAAAGAAATTGGCGATCGCTTCTACCATTCGCTGATGCCCTGCCAAAGATTTTACTTCCTGGTTATGCATTGAAAGAATGGCTTCAATGTTTTTGGTCACCGGATCAGGGAGAGGGACGGTGAGAATCTGCTTTCGTCTCGCTTTAGGATGAAGTGGATGATTCATACCGCTGTTCATGTCTTTAGATTTATTTCGTCATCGTCCTTCCCGCCGTCGTTTTTTGCAAGTCGCTACCGGAGGAATTGCAGGCAGCGCTGTGTCTGCTGTGGGGGCTGACCGGGCTGTTGCTGCCTTACCCGTGCTAAAACCGCCCCTGCTGCAACCCGGCGATACGGTAGGCATGGTTGCGCCTGCCAGCAATGCTTATGAGCCGGAGGAGATTGCGATCGCCCAGGAAACCATGGAGCAATACGGCTTCAAAATCGTGTTGGGGCGCAACATCACCGCCCAAAATGGGTATTTGGCGGGAACCGATGCCCAACGCGCTGAGGATGTCAATGAAATGTTTCGACGGGCGGATATTCGTGGGATCGTCACTTTTTCGGGCGGCTATGGCTGTAGCCGGATTTTACCGCTGTTAGATTATCAGCAAATTCGGCGATCGCCCAAGGTGATCGTGGGGCACAGCGATATTACCGCGCTGCTCGTCGGCATTCACCGCAAAACCGGACTCGTAACCTTTCATGGTTCCTCAGGGCTGACGGGCGTGGGGGACTATGCGATGGAACATTTTCGCCGCGTGATTATGTCTGGCAGCGCGATCGGTGGAGTGGCAAAACCGCCCAAGCCAGCAGAAGGCACCATTGAACGGACGAACCGCCTGATTACCATTGTTCCAGGACGGGCAACCGGGCAACTGGTGGGCGGCAATTTGACCCTGATTACCAACCTGATTGGAACACCGTTTGAACCCGATACTACGGGCAAAATTCTGTTTTTAGAAGAAATTGGTGAGGAGCCTTACCGGATCGATCGGATGTTAACCCAACTATGGCTAGCCGGAAAGCTGCAAGCTGCCGCTGGAATTGCCCTCGGTCGATTTGTGGATTGTTACCCCAAAGAATATCAAGCTTCGTTTCCGCAAACTATCAGCCTGGAGAATGTGCTACGCGATCGCTTGGAGCCGTTGAAAAAACCAACGCTGTATAACCTGATGTTTGGGCATGTGCGCGAGAATGCGGTGCTGCCGATTGGGGCGATCGCGACCTTAGATGCCACGGCTAAGACCCTAACCGTGACTGAAAATGCCGTTCGCCCCCGTTGATGCGCCCCTGACCCACAGGCTTCTTTAAAGTGAAGGGCATCCACCAGAGATGCCCCTCCAAGATCGGTGGATCAGGTTGCCTATTTTGCAGCTTTTAATGCGCGTTCCATGAAAGTCTTTTGAGCGCTGCGGGCAGCTTTGCCTTTGGCGGGCGATCGCTGGATATATTCTCCATCGCTGTGCAAATCCCAGGCTTGGAGATTATCGGATAGTAAAATATCCAAAATATCTTTGAGTTCATCCTTTAGTTTGGGGTCTTCAATGGGCGTGACGGCTTCCACTCGGCGATCGAGGTTGCGCGGCATCCAGTCTGCACTGCCAATATACAAGTCTTCTTTGCCATCGTAATTATGAAAGTAGAAGATGCGGGAATGTTCTAAATAACGCCCGACGATGCTGACGACTCGAATGGCTTCACTGATGCCTTTTAAGCCGGGGCGCAAGCAACACATCCCGCGCACAATCAAATCGATTTCCACTCCGGCTTGTGAGGCTTCGTAGAGTTTTTGGATCATCGCTGGATCGGTCAATGCATTCATTTTGGCGGTAACGCGGGCAGGTTTGCCACTGCGGGCATTTTCGGTTTCTCGTTGGATTAGCTGACTCATGCGATCGCGCAGCGTGACGGGTGCCACCAATAGTTTGCGGAAAGACGATTGATGAGAATAGCCAGTCAAGAAATTGGTTAGATCGGTGAGGTCGGCTCCTAGTTCTTCGCTGCAAGTTAGCAAGCCTAAATCGGTATACAATCCAGCCGTTTTAGGGTTATAGTTTCCGGTGCCAATATGGGCGTAACGCTTCAGTTTGCCGTCCTCTTGGCGAACGACCAGAACAATTTTGGTGTGCGTTTTTAAACCAGCCACGCCATACACCACATTCACCCCTGCCGCTTCTAAACTGCGCGCCCACGTGATGTTATTCGCTTCATCAAATCGAGCTTTTAGTTCGACTAGCACGCCCACTTGCTTGCCGTTTTCCGCAGCCGCAATCAGCGATCGCACGATTGGCGAGTCGCCCGACGTGCGATATAGCGTCATTTTAATCGCCAGCACTTGCGGATCATAAGCCGCTTGACTAATAAACCGCTGAACCGAGGCAGTAAACGACTCATAGGGATGGTGCAGGAGCACATCACCTTCTCGAATGACTGAGAAGATATCTACCACAGCCTCTTGATTTTGAAAGGCTGACTCGGTTTCATAGTCGTTCACCGCTTTTAACCGAGCCGGAACCACCGCCGTCCAAGGAGCATCTTTTAACGCTGGCAGAGGCAAACCCATGAAGGAAAACAAATCCTTCAAGTTGAGCAATCCATCTATTTCATAAACTTCATTATGGGTTAAGCCAAACTCTTCAACCAGCGGCTTTTTCAGCGAGTCGGGCATTCCTTTTTGCACTTCCAACCGCACCGCCGATCCACCCAAGCGATGAGTGCGTAATTCTTGTTCGATCGCCAACAGTAAATCATCCGCCTCGTACTCTTGCACCTCTAAATCGGCATCGCGGGTAATCCGAAAGAAGCCAAACTCCTGAATTGTCATGCCAGGAAACAGCAGTTCTAGATTTTGGGCAATCAGTTGCTCCAATGGAATGCCCACCCATAGAGACGATTTGCCTTCAGACTGACGCAACTCTTCGGGCAAAACGACGAAGCGTGGCAAAATGCTGGGCACTTTCACACGAGCAAAGTTTTCTTTCCCTGTCTTTGGATCTTTAACGCTCACTGCCAAGTTCAAACTCAGGTTTGACATATGCGGAAACGGATGGCTAGGGTCGATCGCCAAAGGGGTCAATATCGGAAAAACGCCTTCTTCAAAGTAGCGCTGTAGATAAAATCGTTGATCTTTGCTGAGGTCGATGTAGTTAATCAAGCGCACTCCCTTCTCAGCGAGTAGCGGGCGCAATTCGCGCTCAAATAGCTGGTGTTGCTGGGTCACCGAGGGGCGTAAGCGATTCGCAATCTCATCTAACTGCTGCTGAGGGCTGCGTCCATCTGCCGTCAACAAGTTAACTTCTGCCCTAACCTGCTCAATTAAACCAGAAATCCGCACCATGAAAAACTCATCCAAATTGGAGCTAAAAATGGCTAAAAATTTCAGTCGTTCTAACAAGGGCGTGCGTGGGTCAAGGGCTTCTTGAAGCACTCGATCGTTAAATTTCAGCCAGCTTATCTCTTGACTAAAGTAATTTTCAGAGTCGGACAAATCCACTTTAGGTGCAGTTTCGTTTGCTGTAGACATGATTTCTTCTTCTTGCATTGATGCTAAAGATATTCTCAAAATAAAGGAAAAATGGAAAGTTAGTAGGACACATTATCCATTGCAGACGGGCGAAATGAGCGATCGCGATTGTTTATGCGGCAGCCTCCAGAAACCCTAACAATCAATAACCCCTCAACTTGAAATGGAGAATCAATCCAAAAGCAGCTTCCGAAAAAGCCATTGCGGAGCTTGATCTTAAGTGCCGATAGAAAGAAATCTCAAAAAAATTAGAAATGCGTCTTTGGGCGGGTAGCAAACAGCAAACGGCGATCAACTTTCAACTCAATCCCCGTGAAAATATTTTGTTTCTACCTATGATCACATTGATTGATACAGTTTTAATAATAATTAGAAATGCAGTTGCAATAGTTGTGAAATAAAGGCATACAATTATTGAAACTCAACTTAAGACTTAGGCAACAATCATGATAGAAGCCACTGAAAAACGAAAAAAAGCGATCGCAGTTAAGCAATCATCGATTGGAAACACCAGCGCTTTTCTAGAATCGCTGCCCGAAAAACCTAAAGAAGACTTGTCTTTAAAAGAAGCGATCGACCAGCTACGCGAACCTCTAAGAGCCGCACTTTCTAGAGGCTATACTTATCCAGAGTTGGCAGAAATGTTGACCGAAAAAGGTATCAAAATTAGTGCATTTACTTTAAAAAATTATGTGCCTTCGGGTAAGCGCCGCGCCAACAAAGAGAAGGAAGCTCCTGCTAAAGCTGGAACTCGACGGGGGCAAAAGAGCCAAACCGCTGAATTAGCCAGTGCAGACCTAGATGCCCAACTCACAGAAACACCCGTTAAGCCATTGGTGAGTGAGTCTACAAAAACTCAATCGGAGACGACTGAGAAAGCACCACAAACTAGAAAAGCATCGGCAGCAAAAGCCAAGGCTGATGATGAATCTACCGTAAAGCAACCCACCGCGACTAAATCTCAGACTGCTTCAATGAAAAAGTCTGCTTCTACCCAATCTCGTAAGAAACCGTCTGCTTAGATCCTCCGCGATCGCGGAGGGATCATCATAGTAGAAGCGCGATCGCCCGATCAAAATATGCGGCTTTTGTGCGATCGTAAAACTTGATTGAAGTTGTAACCGATGCTTAGTGGAAAAGTGCGACTTACTTCATTTAATTAAGCTAGATTATTAAACTGAACTTAGTTAGGCTAAGGCTGATCCCTGTTTCACGCTGATTGGCTTACCATCTTTTTCCAATCAGACTTTCTCCCACTATTTACTGACCGGCATCATGACGAAACAGCGCGTTCTTTCTGGAGTTCAGCCAACGGGCAATCTTCACTTAGGGAATTATTTAGGAGCCATTCGCAACTGGGTTGAAGGGCAAAGCCAGTACGATAATTTTTTCTGTGTGGTCGATTTGCACGCCATTACCGTGCCTCACAACCCTAAAACCTTGGCAGCCGACACGCTGAACATTGCGGCGCTCTATCTTGCCTGCGGCATTGATCTGAAACACTCCACAATCTTTGTCCAATCTCATGTTTCGGCTCACAGCGAACTGACGTGGCTGCTCAATTGCATCACGCCGCTGAACTGGCTGCAAGATATGATTCAGTTTAAAGAAAAAGCCATAAAGCAGGGGCAAAATGTCGGCGTGGGCTTGTTGGATTACCCGGTGCTCATGGCAGCGGATATCTTGCTATATGACGCAGATAAAGTGCCGGTCGGTGAAGACCAAAAGCAACACATTGAGTTAACTCGCGATATTGTCGATCGCTTCAATCATCAGTTTGGTGATGGTCAGCCCGTCCTCAAATCACCCACGCCACTGATTTTGGCAGAGGGCGCGCGGGTGATGAGCTTAACCGATGGCACCAAAAAAATGTCGAAGTCTGATCCTTCCGACCTAAGCCGAATCAACCTACTCGATCCGCCAGACTTGATTCAAACCAAAATCAAAAAGTGTAAAACTGATCCGGTAAAAGGTCTGGTGTTTGGCGATTTAGAGCGTCCGGAGTGCAACAATTTGCTGACGCTGTATCAGTTGATGTCCGGTCAAACCAAAGAAGATGTGGCAGCAGACTGCGCGGAGATGGGCTGGGGACAGTTCAAACCGCTGCTGACGGAAGCCGCGATCGCTCACCTCAAACCCATTCAAGATAAATACCACGAGATTGTTAACGATCAGGGTTATTTAGAGGCGGTGCTACGGGAGGGTCAAGAAAAAGCCAGCGCGATCGCCAATCAAACTTTGCTCAAAACTAAGCAAGCTCTTGGTTTTTCTTTGCCGCTTTAACTAAGTTAGCCGACACCAACTCAACCAATAGATGCTTTTTAATCGATGCTTTTTAGGTGCGTTCACCATTTCTAATAAGAATTTGCTAATGAAGCATTCACCCTGCAAAGGAGCCGTTACGCTGATAGAAAGCGATCGCTTTCGCAACGCCTTACCGTATTACATCAATGCTTAATTCCTCTTTTCCATCCTTTCATCAGGCGATTCAGTCGGGTGAGTTTCTGATTACGGCAGAAGTTGCCCCGCCCAAAGGAGGCGACCCGGCGCAAATGTTAGCGATGGCTCACCTGCTGAAGGGGCGCGTGCATGGGGTAAACGTGACCGATGGCAGTCGGGCAGTGCTGCGGATGTCGTCGCTGGCTGCATCGGTGATTTTGCAGCAGCATGGTGTGGAGGCGATTTGCCAGGTTGCCTGTCGCGATCGCAATGCGATCGGGCTGCAAGCTGATTTGATGGGCGCTCATGCGCTGGGCATTCATAATATTTTGGCGCTTACTGGCGACCCCGTTAAAGCCGGCGATCATCCCAACGCTCGCCCAGTGTTTGAACTAGAATCGGTGCGCTTACTGAGCCTAATTCACAAGCTCAACGGGGGGCTAGATTTTAACGATAAGCCCATGCCCGATGGTGCAACCAACTTACTCGTTGGCGCGGCAGTCGATCCTCAATGTGGCAGTTGGTCTGGGTTGCAGCGCCGCTTTGAACGGAAGTTGGCGGCAGGGGCGCAGTTTTTTCAGAGTCAGTTGATCTCCGATTTCGATCGCCTCGAAAAGTTTATGACCCAAGTTGCCGATGGCTGCAATAAGCCAGTTTTGGCGGGTATTTTTCTGCTCAAATCAGCCAAAAATGCTCAGTTTATTAATCGCTGTGTTCCCGGTGTTCACATTCCCGACGACATCATCGATCGCTTAGGTGCCGCTGCCGACCCACTGCACGAAGGCATGGTGATTGCTGCGGAACAGGTGCGGCTAGCGCGTGAACTCTGCCAAGGCGTTCACATGATGGCAGTGAAGCGCGAAGACTTGATCCCGCAAATTCTGGAGTTGGCAGGTATCCCGCCGTTGAATTAGAGCCGGGTGGCACATGGCGAATGGAAAAGACAGGTTTTGGCTAGGCTCAACCTTCAGCCGTTGCGGGTTGAGCGCAGTCGAAATCCAGTTCAGGGGCACTTTTTTGGATGCAAGTCTTTTAGCTGACACCAATTTGAAATTGAAGCGCGACAGATGATCTGCTGAAAGCGGCAATGCTTCTTTGTCTTGCCACTCAAAACTCAAAACTCAAAACTCAAAACTCAAAACATCTCCCAAGTCAACGCTACGCGTTGGCAATGCCAGTCCGAAAAACTTACAAAATTCAAAACGGTATCAAAACGGCGTGACTTGCGGTTAATCAACCTTATGAAATTTTTGCCTGCCCTCGAATGAGGCAAATCGGCGCTATAAACCGACTCTTTTGTTTGGATCATACCTAACGCGATGTGCGACTTTCCTGAAACAACGCAAAGACTGCCCTCACCCTAGCCCTCTCCCGATTGGAGAGGGAACCGGAAATGCCCGAAAGCCCTTCTCCTTGGGGAGAAGGGTTGGGATGAGGGCAAATTAGTTGCACATCAGGTTACCTAAATTAACGACCCTCTTTTTAGGAGGCGATCGCTTTTAAGTGAACCGTCGTCTAAGTGAGAAACTTAGTAATCTAATGATGTTTTTCTAAAGGTTTAAGTTTATTTGTATGGGCTTGTAAATGAAGGTGTCAGCGTTTGCAATGAAGCCGCGATCGCAGATTCATTTCTCCTATTGACAAGCTTTCTTAATAGATTGAAAATCGACTATTTAAGACTGATTTTGGCGTGCTACATTATAGAAGTGGGAGGGCTGGGGAACGCACAAAACCCATCGTGCTTTAGCCGTGGGATGTAGTTAGGGTTCCCGCGTGGCTGCTTCAGCCACAGAGTCACTATCTGGTATACTCACTTTTGTCAGGGTGAAACTCCTTTG